>JBLHOB010000395.1:0-3854 GCA_047619425.1 Myxococcota bacterium | reverse complement strand
TCGGGGTCGTCATCGAGTCTGAATGAGCGTGCGAGGTCGAGTGGTTCTGCACCCCGGTCAAGGAACCGCACGGCACCAGCTTCGTGTACCGGACGTGCGTCGAGCAACGCGCGCAATACCGGTTCCCATGCGACGAACGTGTCAAAGCCCCCTTGTGTCACGGTGACTTTCGAAGTCATCGCAAGCCCCATCGTCGACTGACGATCTTGGATGAGGTTGGACAATCCTTCCCCGCTGATTTCTGCGGCCGTGGCCGAGGAAGAAATACCGTCGACCATCACGAGCGAGTTGCCCTCCGCCCGTAATGTCACACTGCGCCGGTCTGTGGTGATCGATAGATCCGGGAGCTCCTTGTAGAGCTTGCCGCGCGCCGCCAGACGGCCGTTCTTGGATACCGCTTCGGGCAGGATCGAGTCGAATACCTCGTCGGATGCGATGTCGCGCATGTTCCGGTAGAGCCTGGTTCGACAATCAACTGACATTTTATTCTCCCCAAGATTTCACACCCGAAGTTTAGTGTGATCATCGGAGCCGGAGCCACTTGTGATTCGTATTTCTCGCTTGCGACCTGACGCGACTCCGTAAATGCGAGTGCTGAACTCGGGCGGAAAGGAGACAATGTCGGGCCAGCGGTTGCAAGTCGCGCGATTCCCCGCAAACTATCCGCTCGAAATCTTTTGAAAGGATATAATCATGGACCTGCAGTTCGCCCCCGAGGCAGTGAAGTTTCGCGACGACTTGCGCGCTTGGCTCGTCGACAATCTCGATCACCCGTACACCGTAGATGTAAGCAATCCGGCCAATGACGAGGACGCTCTCGTTGAAGTCCGACGCGCGTTCCAGAAGAAGCTGAACGACGCTGGCTACATCGGCATGGGTTGGCCCGAGGCTTGGGGCGGGCGTGGCGCGACTGCGGTTGAAGAAGCCATCTTGAACGCGGAGCTCGCCGCGGCAGACGCACCGCAAAGCCCCAACTCGTTGGGACTCGGGCTATGTGCCCCGGCTCTGATCCATCACGGCACTGAAGAGCAGCGCAAGCGCTTCTTGCCGAAGATGTTGAGCTGCGACGAGATCTGGTGCCAGGGCTTCAGTGAGCCCGGTGCCGGCTCCGACCTCGCCGGCATTCGCACGAAGGCCGAGCCCGATGGCGACGACTTCCGCATCACCGGCCAAAAGGTCTGGACGACGTTGGGGCCCTGGTCCGATTGGATCTTTGTTTTGGCGCGTACGGACATGGACGATCGGCATGGTGGCATCACCTTCTTCTTGATGCCGATTGATCAGCCGGGGGTTGAGATGCGCGCCCTCAAGCAGATCAGTGGTGAGTCGGAGTTTGGCGAAGTCTTCTTCGACAATGCGCTGGCCAAGCGCGAACACATTGTCGGCAAGCTCGGCGAAGGCTGGCGAATCGCGATGACCGTGCTCGGGTTTGAGCGCGGTGGCAGCACGCTGCTTCCCTCCTCCGCATACTCGCGGCAGCTCGACGGCCTGGTCGCAGCATTGAAGGAGTCCGGCCAACTCGAACGAGCGGATGTTCGAGAAAAGCTTGGCGCGTTGATCGTTGAAAACGAAGTCTTGCGCGCCAATGGCCTCCGCAGCCTTGCTTCGGTCGCGCAGAACTTGCCGCCCGGCCCGGAGTCTTCGATCGACAAGATCTTCTGGTCTGAATACCACCAGCGGTTGACGGACACGGCAATGGAGTTGATGGGGCCTCAAGGGCAGCTTGAGCTGCGTTCTTCGGGCGCTCACAAGGATGTGGACTGGACCTACGAGTTTTTGTGGGCGCGTGCCGGAACCGTTTATTCCGGCTCATCGGAAATCCAGCGGAACATTATTGCCAAGCGCGTCTTGCAGATGCCCACCAAATAGAAGCATCAGGAAAAGAGACCTCACGATGAAATTTGATCTAAACGAAGACCAGGCGCTACTAAAGAGCTCGACGCGCGAGATGCTCGAGTCGGAGTCACCCATTACGGAATCTCGTGCGGTAATGGAAGACAATCCCGATGGCTACGCGAAGAAGCTTCACGCCGAACTCGGCGAGCTTGGCTATCTCGGAATTGCACGCAGTGAAGACGGTGGTGGTATGGGAGCAATCGCCTTTGCGGCAGTGCTGTCCGAGATGGGACGGGTTGCGTTTCCCGGCCCCTACCTCGACGTTGCGCTCGCAATCCGCGCACTTGAGCAGTGTGACGGGGACATCGCATCGAGTTGGACTGACGCTGCAGCTTCGGGTGAGAAGATCGTCGTCATCGCCCGGGGAGAGAATGTCGTCGACTCGGACGATCGCACGGTGGCCTCACGCTTTGCCGACGGGCGCGTGCAGGGCACGAAAGTCTTTGTGCCATTCGGTGCGCAAGCGGATGCTCTACTCGTTGAAACGAGCGAAGGCCTCGCGTTGGTTGAAAAGCCCGACGCCGGCTGGAACGCCACTGCACTCAGTACCCTCGACCACGCCCAGCGTTTTGCGACGATCGTGCTCGACGACGCCGCGACGTTGGTTGCGGATGCGGGCGCTACGGCGAAAGTCTTGGCGGATTCTGCAACGTTTGCGGCCCTTGGTGCGTCGGCAGTGATGCTTGGTTGCATGGAAAGTGGTCTCGAGGCCAGTATTAAGTACACCAGCGAACGTGAAGCATTCGGGGTGCCGATTGGCTCATTTCAGAGTTTGCAGCATCGAGCGGCAGACATGTTGATCAAAACCGAGAGCACTCGCTCCGCGGTCTTCCGTGCAGCGTGGGCGATCGAGAACGGCGAGGACGACGCGGCCTATCTTGCGTCGGTCGCGAAGGCATGGGCGGGGCCGTCTGGGCGATATGTGACCGGCCAGGCGATTCAATTGCACGGCGGCGTCGGCTACACGTGGGAGTACGACATCCACATGTGGTTCAAGCGCGTGAAGACGATGGAGCAGTTTCACGGCTCGACGCGGGCGCAAATCGAAGCTTCCCTCGTTGGTTCGCCTCATATGTAGTGGCGATCGCTATGCCGTTGCGTTGCTTTGAATTGTTGAGCAACAGTGCCGGCGGTGAATGACCCGATGCGGCGCGCTCATTTTGGTGAGCGTGCCGTTTCTAGTTTGACGCACTCGTGTTGCATGTGAATTGCTCAAGTAGACGTTCGTCTGCAATAATCGTGGGCGCGCAAAGCCCACCGGATATGTATCGTTACTGCTTGTTGGGTTGTTGGGACGCGTGGTCCAAGCGATCCCGCTTGCGAGGCGTGCTTAAAGTCAACGTGTGCCTGTCTCGCAGGCTGTCGATCGCACGCGGTCGACGATACGCAAGTGAACCAGAGTGCGGAGAGTCTCGTGAGCGCGGTCCTCGTCGGTTACATCCACAGTCCACGATCGGACCTTTTATGGTTTGTCGCGTTGCCGTTCATCGCCACGGCGATCGCTCTGTTCTTTCACACGTCACTGCCCTACATGGCAGAAGCGTCGATTGCGGTGTGGATCACGGTGCCTCACCACTACGCGGGCTGGATGCGTGGCTATGGGCTGGGCGAGGACTGGGTGCGTTGGCGCGCGCGGCTAGCGATCGCGCCGCTGATCTTGATCCCGTCGGTGCTCTATGGCACTGCGTTCATCCCGATCACCATGGCGATTGTCTTGATGCTGTGGGACCACCAGCACAGCTTGATGCAGCAGTACGGCTTCTCGCGCATCTATGACTTCAAGGCCGGCGCCGGTGCCCCGAATACCGCGCGTCTCGATTTTTGGTTGAGCGTCGTGCTCTATTCGAACATGCTCTTGACCGCGCCTTTGTGGGCCGAGTTGTGGATTGCCGAGCTCTATCGTTGGAACCTCGGCATGTCGGTGGCAGGCATCTCGCAGCTGCAGTCGGGCAGCCTGC
>JBLHOB010000394.1:0-3868 GCA_047619425.1 Myxococcota bacterium | reverse complement strand
TTGAGCTAGCCAATCACTGAGGGTTTGTTGAGCAACAGGTTCGGGTACTCCCCGAGGGCGAACCCAAAGTGGCATGGCTCGGCAGGTCATTGACTGCTCGATAGGCAAGGCGGCTGCAACTCATGGCCAATCGGCCGCGGGTTTTACCTAGCCCAAGGCAATGAAAATAGGTCGCGCAGGGTCGGGCGCACGCCCCGACCCAACTCTGCAGCTCCCCAATGCAAGCCGCGCCAACGGCTTCGCGTTAGCTCGTGGGAGGGTCCTGCAATACGCGTCGAACCCGCGCATTTACCTCGTCGGCGGCCTCGAGTAGTTCGTCGAGAGTCGGAGGTTTCTTTCGTTGCGCAAAATCTGCCTTCGCGGGGGAAGAAGACTCTGCAACCGGCTTCGTGGTTGTATCAGTTGCGGCTTCAGATGAACTCGTATTCGCAGAACTCGAAGAGGGATTGGCACGTGACTTGGTCTGACTATCTTCAGCGCGGTCGGTCTCGCGGTGCTCTGCAGAAGTAACGATCTCTATTTCGAGTCCGGGTTCGCCGATTGTCTCGCGGACGAACTGTGGCTCAAGCGTATCTTCAACGACGGGTTCGGTGTCGTGCTCCGTAGCAGCCGGACGATTGCGTGTGGCGCGCTCGCGTGCCTCAAGCGCAGTTTTCTGTGTGTGGCATGGAGTGCAAAGGGTTTGAAGGTTTTCGTCGGCATGGGAGCCCTCGTCGATCAGGGGCACGATGTGATCGAGTTCCCAAAACGACTTGCCGGGTTTGTAGCCTTGCTCGCGAATCGCGCGCGCCCGGCCGCGTGCAAGTTTCATCAACTCGCGTCGCACCTTGTAGGTATCAACGTCACAACTCGCGCAGCGTCCGCGGTCGCGCTTGCGTATGCGACGTCTGGCTTCGCGGGGATCGCTCGCGTTGTAGATATCGACGCACTCTTGATGCCAGCGTCTGCGCTTGTTGATCTCGCCGGCGTTTTCCCCCGAGTCGAACTGGATGGCCTCACCGCACCAGCGGCAAGTGCCCCAGGCGGCACCGGTGAAAGGGATTTCAGGTCGTCGGTGGGTCGTCATCACTCTCATAGCCAGGCAGGGATACAGGCAGGCAAATGGTGCATGTATCCGATTCACACGTCGAACCACTGGTACTGGGGGAGACAACCTTGAGGTAGCACGCCAATCGCCTGATGACGACCGCCTTGGGAGCGACCGAGGGGCTGGCCGGCGCTATGTCCTCTCTACGTATCCAATCTTTGCGAAGGCCGTGAGGAGAGGGACGCCTCGCTTGATCGAATGGGACAGGGCTGCGTCGAGCACGGTGTAGGGGATCGAGTCAATCGGGATTCGGTAGCCGGAGCGCCCGGGCGAAATGGGGGCAAGCTGTTTCATGTAGATGACTTGTTCCGGTTCGATTCCGAGATTGAAGACCCGATGACCCGTGGTTGGGATGAGCTCCAAGTCCGCGATATTGCGCTTCATCATCAAGCGATCATCCGTAGAGTCGTGCAGCAGGTAGATCGAAATCGATTTTCTGCGCGCGAGTAGTTCCTGCACCGCTGGGGTCACGAAATTTGGGTAGCCGGTCTGAGAGATCACGACGGCTCTGTTTCGTTTCGCGAAGCCGTTTTGCATCAGGAGATCGACGAGTACGTCGCGTTCAACGATGATCACATTGTCGGTCTCCGAGGCCCGTGGCAGCAGGCTCGTGTATTTATCCTCGTCTCGAAACTCGAAGAGGGGCTTGGCGATGTAACGGCCAATGGGACTGCCGGCGGCTTTCATGTCGGTGTGAAGATTTTCGAATGCCATCCTGCCCGGTGGGCTCCACCACTTCGTGCCATAGTAGATAAGGCCCGCAATCACGAGCGCGCTCGCGGCCGCGACCTGTAGCCCGAAGTTGTAGTAGCCGAGGCCCGCGCCTACGGCTGCGCCGAAGGGCCACCAAATATTTTGCGGCATGCGCTGGGAGCAGTAGTGGAAGTAGAACTGGTTCGCGGTGAAGTAGAGCTGTCCACCGGCGGATGCCTGATTGACGAGCTCAAGATAGTCCGCGTCGCCCAACCCGTGTGGCTGTTTTGGGTCGAGGCCGAACTGATAGTCGCACTCGCGGCATTTAGCGCCCTTTTCGCAAGGGCCTGTGGTTGAGCACTTCGGGCAGCGCAATCATTCCATCTCCGGTCGTTTCGCAAGTCTCCTCGGCGGTACGACGACGCGTATGGAGGAGTGCTGCGAGATCGCCCAAGAGAATGGGTGAACGATTGCGAGAACGAACGACGAATGTCGAATCGCGGCATTGGGAGGGGGAATGGACGCCCTCTCAATTGGTCGCGCCGTCGAGTGACAGCGGCGCGGATACATCTCAGATTGTACCGCTGCTTGCCAATTGAGAGGACTCGCGGCTTGGCGCCGCCTGCTCACCCCCGGTGACTACACTTCGATCTCGATTTCTTGAGGCGCGCTCGGTGCGAGCTTTGGGATCTCGATCGACAGCACGCCGTCGCGATAGTTGGCGCGCATCTGTTCGTGCTCTGCGTCTTCGGGTAAACGGAATGACCGCTCGAAGCTTCCAAAACGCCGCTCGGCTCGAGGGAATTGATCGCCCTCGACAATCTCCGGACGCTTCTTTTCGCCCTTCACGGTAAGCACGTTTTCGTGAAACGTCACACTGACATCTTCCCGAGCAATCCCCGCAAGCTCGAGCTGTAACGCATACGCCTTTTCATTGACGCGGATGTCGACCGGCGGCGAAAGGGCATGACTTGCTTGTGCATTCTCATGTTGCTGTGGTGCTGTAAATGCCTGGCTGCCACGCCACTGCAGTGGGCCAAGCGGCCAGTCGTGAAACGGGTGAGAGGAGACGTAATTCGTGACCGGGACGCGGGTGTTCAATCGATGTTGCGACATCACTTCGTACCTCCATTGCGGGGGCGGCGCACTTAGGGTGCGTCTGCGTCCCCGACGTATTCAGCAACGCTGCGTTGCTTCTGTGATGTCGAAAAGCATCGACACGCCTTTCTGCAGTGCAAGGGCGGGGAGGCAATGTTTATCATTTTTTCTTGAAACGCCGCTTGGGGGTATCTCCGCGTCAAATACAACGCGGGGGCGCTCGTCGCTCGTCGCCGCGCAATTGGCGCGCAAGCGGAGGTGGCGACCTCGACGCGCGCGTCGGGCTAGGCACGCTTGTGTTTGTAGATCCGGTCGAGGCTATAGGAGCCGGGCTCGTGATAGAGGAAGTGGAAGCACACGCCGAGCAAGCACACGTTCTTGATGAAGTTGCTGCGCTGGTAGAGGTCCCACAACCACTGCCACTGTTCGGGTAAGTCCGCTGGGTAGGCGAACATCCCGGGTACGTGGATTAGCAACGTGACGATGACCAGAAAGACGCCGAGTGCCGTCGCAGCAATGTGCATGCGGAAGCCAAGCGCGATGGATATGCCGCCCGAAAGTAGGAGCAGGCCCGCGCCAATCGAAAGCAACCGCGGCACCGG
Source organism: Myxococcota bacterium (assembly GCA_047619425.1). GTDB lineage: Bacteria > Myxococcota_A > UBA9160 > UBA9160 > UBA4427 > DUBZ01. Next base: position 388 of record JBLHOB010000394.1, on the reverse strand, counting down.
CATCCACACCGGCATCAACTCTTGGATGAGTTCGTCGCGAAACACATGTTCGCCCCCCAGCACCAAAAAAATGCTGCTGAAGAGCAGGCGGAAAATGAGCTCGGCTAGGTCGGCGTCGATACGATTTCGAATCACGCGTTGGGCCCCCAGTGGCGGACTCCCGGCAAAGCCCGGTAGAGCAGGGCGTGGAAGATCTTGCGCGGCAGCACTCGGCGCAGGATGTAAAAGAAGCGAGCGTCGATGGTTGCAAAGACGCGCAACCGCGGCTTCTTCTTGAGCAACGTTGCGAGTACACGCCTGGCGATGGTCTCCGGCGTGGCTCTTGCGAGCGTCATCAACTTCTCGATAAAGGGGCCCATCGAGTTGTAGACCACTTGATAGGGGTCGC
>JBLHOB010000393.1:0-3880 GCA_047619425.1 Myxococcota bacterium | reverse complement strand
GGAATGACGCTTTCAAATGAGGGCGTCGTTGCCGCGCACGTAGCCTCGGCTGCGCTCGTCTTTGTATTCGCCGTGACCGGCGTAGTGCAGATGCGCTTTATCGAGCGCTAAACGAATACTTTTCGAGCACGGGGCCCTAGCGATCGCCTTCTGCGGAGACTGCCGGCACGCCATTCAACTTGGGCTCTAGATTGCGCAAAAATACATGGTCTGGCGACATCACCATCGTCGTATTCTTGTTCAGTGTCTTTCGGTAAGCCTCAAGGCTTCGCACGAAAACATAGAACTCGGGATCCTTCTTGTGCGCGGTCGCAAAAATCCGTGTCGCCTCAGCGTCGCCCTCACCGCGAATTCGTTCGGCTTCGGCTTGTGCGGTTGCAAGCGCAGTCACCGCGAGGCGATCGGCTGTAGCTCGCACTTCCCGGGCCATGCGCTCACCCTGGGCACGATGCTCGCGCGCGAGCGCTGTCTGCTGCTCACGCATTTGCGCATAGGCGGCTCCAAGAGCATTCGGCGGCAGCTCTGTGCGGTTCAAACGCACATCGACCACTTCGACACCGGTACCCAAAAGATTCGCGCTGCTCTCTTCATGAAGCGTGCTCAAAACCTCGGAGCGAGCCAACAGTTGAGCCAAGTTCAGACCGCCGATCTTCGAGCCAACGACGGACTTGATGTCTTCTTGAATGCGAAGCTCCGCAGCCGCCTCGCCCTTCGGATAGTTTTGATAGAAGAGCGAAGGGTCTGTGATTCTCCAGACCGCATAATAGTCGACGATCAACTTTTCATTGTTTGCGATAACCACTCGAACCGGCGGCGCATTCAGATACCGAAGCCTTCGATCGTAAGTCCGCACGGTGTCTGCAAATGGGACCTTCCACACCGTGGGGTCCCAGCCCGGCTCGGTTAGAACCGCTCGTTCTCCGCTAATGCCTACGACGAGTTTGTACTCGTTTTCTTTCGTGATCACGATCGGGCCATAGCCATATTCACCGGCCCAGATCAAACCGACGATGCCCGCACCCAACAACAAGAGCGGAAGCAAGAAGCGTCCCACTTACTGGCCTCCCTTCTCACTGGTGGCGGCACCGACTGGCGCTGGCGCTTCTACCCGACGATTCGGAAACGACAACATCGGGAGCACCTGTGCCGTGCCCGGGTCGACAACAACTTTTTCGATGTCCCCCATGATCTCTTCCATCGTCTCGAAGTAAAGACGCTGACGCGTCACGTCCTTGGCGCTGCTGTATTCCGCGAGAAGCAGCTCGAAGCGCGCCGCTTCGCCGGTTGCCTTGAGCACCTTCGCACCCTTGAAACCGTTTGCACTTTCGACGAGCTCGACCGACTTGGCGTCTGCGCGTTCGCGTATTTCTCGCGCATCACCCTGCGCAACAGAGACAACGCGATCTTTGTCCTGCTTGGCTGCAACGACGTCGTCAAAGGCGTCTTGAACCTGCGCCGGGGGCTGCGAACTTTGCAGCTGAATGGAGCGGATATCGAAAGCAGACTCATCGCCTTCGAGACGCGCGTAGCGGGTAAGGATCTCTTCGAGAATTTCCTTGGCGCCGATTTCGATGGCGAGACGATTGCTCGCAAGCACCTCGTCAATGCCGTGGCGACCGATCACTTCGCGCATCGCAGACTGAGAGGCGTCGCGCAGCGTCTGCCTCGGATCCTTCAGGCTATAGAGATACGTAAAAAGATTCTTCACCCTGTACTGCACCACGTAGCGCGGGATCACAATATTACTGTCGGAGGTTTGCACCTCGTTCTCTTGAACTTGGACCACGTCCAGGTCCATTTTGGCCCGGTCGTCGTCGTCAAACCCAAATTCCATGCGCCGCATCTCGTTGACGTTGAGCGTTTGATGACCGCCCAGCGGCGCGGGCAACCTCCAGTTCCAGCCGTCATTTTCGACCGTTTCGTGGTAGCGCCCCAGAACCAGCACCACCGTCGATTCGCCCGGTTCGGTGTAATACAAACCGGTGGAGCCCCACGCGCCCATCACCCCTAACGAGATGATTACGATCAACGAGTTGAAAAGCGTCCGCGCTGCAGACCGACGAATCTTCTGGTCCGTATTCAGATTGTCATCCCCAGATGCCGCCACGTTAGGAAGGCTCCTCCACTACGACTGTGGGCAACTCGGGGTTCTCAGAGCCTTTGACGATCTGTTCATAGAACGGACGCAAGATATCGATGGGCACTGGGAAGACGATCGTCGAACTATTTTCGCCTGCGATTTCGGCAAGAGTTTGCAGATAACGAAGCTGCAAACCAGTCGGCTCCGAGGCCAATACGCGAGATGCGTCGGCCAAGCGCTGCGCAGCCTGGAACTCACCCTCCGCCAATACGATTTTTGCGCGCTTTTCGCGCTCTGCCTCAGCCTGCTTGGCCATCACGCGTTGCATCTCCTGAGGCAGATCGATCTGCTTCACCTCAACGGCGCGCACCTTGATGCCCCAAGGTTCGGTCTGCAGGTCGATGATCTCTTGAAGCTGGCGATTGATCGTCTCGCGATCGGCGAGCAAATCATCGAGCTCAGCCTGGCCGCACACGCTGCGCAAGGTCGTTTGAGCGAGCTGCGACGTACCGTAGAGATAATTTTCAACCTGGATGATCGCCTTCTCGGGATGCAGCACCCGGAAGTACAAGACCGCATTGACCTTGATGGAGACGTTGTCGCGACTGATGACTTCCTGGGAAGGAATGTCCATCACAATCTCGCGCAGACTGATCTTCTCCATCTTATCAACGCCGGGGATGATCCACTTCAGGCCGGCGTCCTTGACCCCGGCAAAGCGGCCGAGGCGAAACACAACACCTCTCTCATATTCAGTGATGATCCGAATACCGGACACCACCAACAACGCCAAAATACCCATCATAATTGCCAAGAACATCAGACTCTCCCCTCCAGGTTTCCGACGCGAGGTGCATCATAGGCAACTGTCTGTCGCCCGGGCACAAAATCTTTCACAAGCGCCGCCGCAACACACTTCTTTTGGGCAGTAGTGCTGCGGGCAGTTCGTTTAGGAATATTTCATTGCGCGGATGCTTGGTTCCACCGAGGTATGTAAGCCCGTTGCGAAGCCTAGGAGCGCTTTGCCCGGCGGACCGTCATGTGCAGGCCATCGATCCCCGCAACTTCGACCGCCTCGCCCTCTTCGATCTCTTCGCTCGAGCCGGCGTTCCAATACTCGCCCCGCACAAACACCTTGCCCTCGGGATTAATGGCACTGACGGACTTGCCAATCAGTCCCACCAGTTCGTCGACTCCAGCCGTCTGGCCAACGATCATGGTGCGCCCCACCGCAAAGACGATCACCCCGCCAAACAGCGCCATGGCTCCAACGGCCGGGACGAGCACGTCCCAAAAGGACACCGATAAATTGCTCAAATCGGGTTGATCGAAAATCATCGTCCCTCCCAAAAGCAAGCACATCACCCCCACGGCAAACAGCAAGCCCGAGGCGCTTGTATACAACTCGCCCACAAAGAACCCGAGCCCCGCGAGAATCAAGATCAGCCCGATCCAGTCGAAGGGCAAAATCTGAAACGCGATGGCAGCGAGCACCATGCACACCACACCCAACACGCCGGGCACGATTAAGCCGGGGCTGTTGAACTCAGCGTACAGCCCGAGCCCTCCGGCCATGAACAACAAGATGGCGACGTTGGGGTCGGCCAGGAAGTTGAAAATCTTCTGCACGAGCGTCATCTCAAGGTTCACCGCAGGCAAGCCGGCGACTGCCAACGTGCGCTCTTCGCCATTGATCCGAACAACCCTGCCTTCGACGTTCTTGAGCAGTTCTTCGCGGTTCCCGGCGATCAAGTCGATCACGCCCAACTCAAGGGCCTTTGTCTCGCCTACCGCAACCGA
>JBLHOB010000392.1:0-3886 GCA_047619425.1 Myxococcota bacterium | reverse complement strand
CTCTCCGGTTGGACCCTGATCTTCATGAAGATGTCTGCAGGCATCGGCATGGCAGACGGCTACATGACGCGCGTCCTCACGGGTGGCCTGATGGGTACCTTCATGTGGGCCAACGTATGGTTCGTGATCTGGCCGGCACAGCAGATCGTGATCGCCAACGCGGAGAACGTCGCAGGCGGCGGTGACCCGAACCCCGATGCAGCAGCAGCGGGCGGTCGCGCCGGTATGGCGTCTCGCACAAACACCCTCTTCTCCATCCCCATGCTCTTCTTCATGGGCTCGGCCAGTCACTTGCCGACTTTCAACAACGGCACCAACGACATGGTCTACTGGCTGGTTGCAGGCGCAATCATCCTGTTCGCTGAAGCACAGGCCCTGATCGGCCCCGGTGCACCGACCCAGAAGCCGCTCACGAGCGTCTCCGGCACGATCCACGCAGGCCTCGCCCTGACGGTCGTTCTTTACTTGGCCGGCGTTCTGCTCAACTAGCAGGCCGTTTGCGCTCACGCGCAAGATTCGAAATCGAAAGGCCCGGTGATTGTTCACCGGGCCTTTTTTGTTTCTACTGCCAGCGGGTTCGTCGCGAAGTCTAGGTGCTCGCGAGTAGCCCTTGGTGCGCGAATACGCGGCGCAGGTAACTGACGGGCATATTGCCCGCGTGTAGATAGACGTCGTGAAACTTGCGATCTAGATCAAGCCCCCTGCAAGTCGCCGCTTGCGCCGCCGCGACATCGCGCTTCAACTCCCACACAAGCCGATTGCCAGCTAGGTACGACAACGGGTAGCCGCGCTCTTGCGAGTACCAGTTGAGCTCAGCCTGAACACGCCCCGGCGCAAAACCGGTGACGACCTGCAACAGGCTTCCGGCGGCGGCAAACGGGTCTGCGGCATCGCGGTCGCAGTCGAGACCCACGTCGAGATAGCCGCGCTCACCCGTCATAAAGTAAAGATCAATCGCGACTCGTGCGCCGATGCGGTTGGTGTCGCGCTTGGCCACAAACCGAGCCTCGTCGGTGAGCTCTCCCATGTAGCCAACATCGAGCATGTAGTCCTCGAGCATGGTCGTCCAACCCTCGGCCTGGTCCATAGCGCTGGTATGCCGGCGAATCACTGAAGCGTGAGTCGAGGCCGTAGCCAACTGCAGGTGATGTCCGGGAATGCCTTCGTGGATCATCATGCCGGGCACGTCGAGATCGCAGTGGTGTGCAACCAACTCGTCGGTCAACGTCAGGTAGATCAAGCTCGTGCGCACGCCCTCGCGAAAAGGTGCCGGGGACACCATGGCACCCGCCGGAATGGACGGTGTCATAAAGCCTGGAGTGCGAAGGATTTTCATGTCCTGTTCGGCCAGTACTGGAAATAGATCGTGCTCGGCGATGTAGCCAAGCACACGTTCGCGCTCCTGTTGGTAGCGAGCGAGGATCGCCTCGGGATTGCGCTCGGCTGGGCTCGGTGCGAAGCGACGGCGCAACTCGTCGCCAACCTCTTCAACCGTTACGCCTTTGGCGAGCCTGTACTTGGCCGCCAATCGTCCGCGCAGCTCTTCGAGGGCTGCGGCGTTTTCTGCGAGATAGTCGCGGGAGATTTCGTGAAGTTCTTCCAGTGATTTTTCGATGCCGCGTAGCTTCACAATCTTTCGTGCGGTCTCGTTGCCAACATGGAGCTCGTCGTGGGTCGGGAGTGCTTCGAGGTGAGCGGCGTAGGAAGCAAGCGCGCCCTCGGCCCTTCCTCGCGCAGCACTCAATTCGCCCTGACCCGCCCACTGGGTTTCTTGCGACCAGCCATCGAGGGTGGCGAACAGGCTCGGCAGCTCGCGTACTTTCTCTAGGTCCATCGCGCGCCAGCGTTCCAGCGGCTTGCCGAGGCGCCCCTTTAAACTCTCGAGATAGTCGGGCACGCAATCGAGTCGCGCCGCAATGTTGGCCAGACGCTCTTCCGCCGGACGAGGATCGTTGATGAACATCATGAAGATGCCATCGCCGATGTCGTCCGCTGCAGTGGGCATTTGCGCCAGACGCGTCTGCCCAGCGAAGGTGTACTCGTCGGTGTGGATCTCAGCCTGCAGGCTCAGTTCTGCGAGTTCGAGATCAAGGCCCTTGTCAAATGAATCGTCCAACAAATCGGCTTGCGCCTTGAGCGCCGGAACACGGGCGAGCAGGCCCCGAGCTTCCTCAATGCGGCTTCGTACTGCGGCAAGCGAAGGATCGGGCAACACATCGAGGTGTCGATCCACCCCCAAGTTCACACACGCATTCGGATGGGTCGTTTGGTGCTGATGATACGCTTCGACAAACGCGTCAAACCCCATTGATGTTGCTCCCCCTATACCGATGCCTACCGGACAACCCGCTAGTACCCGCCACTTCCCGTAGCCACGAGATCCTTCTGCGTTCGCAACGTCGCTGAAGTACTGCCCGCCCCGTCTGCGCTCCAGCCCGGCGCGCGAAACACGAAGCCCCACGCTTCGCGCAGAGATCGTGCTCGGCGAAGGTCACGGGCAATATCAAACCATTCATGAAATCCGATCGTCACGAGATTGAAGCTGTCGATGTTTTTGGTGAGCCCATAGTCCACCGCTTCTCTTTCTGGCTCAAAACTCCCAAACAGGCGATCCCACACAATCAAGATTCCGGCGTAGTTGCGGTCGAGATATTGCGGGTTGCGGCCGTGATGAACCCGATGATGAGAGGGCGTGTTGAACACCCACTCAAACGGTCCCAACTTCCCGATCAACTCCGTGTGCAACCAGTATTGATAAATCAGACTGACCGCCTGGGCGACGGCAACCATACTCGGCGCAAAGCCAAGTAGGGAAAGTGGCGCCCAAAACAGCGGGCCCGTCAGCGGGGTCGTCAACGACTGACGCAGCGCCGTCGAGAGGTTGTAGTGACGACTCGAGTGGTGGTTCACGTGAGCTGCCCAAAAGAAACGCGACTCGTGGTGAAAGCGATGAAACCAGTAGTAACAAAAGTCTTCCGCAACGAATAGCGCGGCAAAGGACAGTGCCGTGGCTTCGATTTCAAACAACGCGAATTCGTGAATGAAGAAGTAGAGAGGCACGACCGCGGTTTTGGCGAGTGCTGAAAGTACGACGTTTCCAACGCCCATCGCGAGACTCGCGAAGGTGTCCTTCACCTCGTATCCGACGTGCCCCCTTCGCCCGCGCAGGGCAAAAACTTCGAGAAGCAACGTAATCCCAAAGAAGGGAATCGCGATATAGATGATCGGAGACATTCAGTTGCAACCCTGGCTGGACGTGCGGCAGGCAAAGCCTAGCAGGCCAGCGCAGGCGCTAACGCGAAGGGGCCAACTGCCACTCGCTCGAAGCTTGGTTCCAGACCTGAAGATCGATGTCGCCCCACGGCGAAAGCACAACTGCATAGTCGCGGCTCGCAGAGTGCAGATACACAGCGCCTGCACCGGAGCCTGCGGCACCGCGAAGGCCTGAAGGAAGAGATACCGAGTGCGGCGCTCCGTCGGCTCCGAAGACGAGCGCGTGCTGCGGCACTTCGCTTCCGAATTGATCAAAGATGGTTTCACCGGAAAGACTCTTAGCGGGGTCTCCATCCGCGGGTCGCGTAGCCAGCGAAGAGCCCCAACCGAGTCCCGATTGGGGTTCGAGTGGCAGTGACTCCATGGTTTCGAAACTGGAAGCGCTGCCATTTCCATTGCGATCGCGTATCAGCCGCGCGACCAGCGACGACACGGCGGGTTCCGCCCCCTCGCCCATCACCAAAGAGCGCTCGAACACGATCATGTGATCCTCGCCCGTCTGCACTGCCTCATCGCGCGCGAGCACCATCAGACCTTCAAGGCTACGCACGGTTCGGTTGAGGGGCTCTGGTTCGGGGACTGGCTTCACGCCAGGGACCGCCATGACCGCGAG
>JBLHOB010000391.1:0-3896 GCA_047619425.1 Myxococcota bacterium | reverse complement strand
CAACCCAAGAGACGATTACGCAAGCGAGTATTGCGGCCTATGATTTCCTGGCGGGTAAGTCAGATGTCGACGCAGAAGCGATCGTGGCGCATGGCCGATCTCTCGGCGGCGGCGCTGCAACGCAATTGGCGCTCGCGCGCCCGATCTCTGCTCTGGTACTCGAGTCAACCTTTACCGACGTCCGTGCGATGTCGAGCCGCCTCGGCTTCCCAGGCTCATGGGTCGCAGACCCCTTCGACAACCTCGCGGCGGTTGCTCAACTCGAGGTCCCAGTGTTGGTGCTTCACGGCCAACGCGACACCCTCGTGCCGGTCGCCCACGGCGAAGCCCTCGCTGAGGCATCTGAAACCGAACTCATCCGGATGCCATGTGGCCACAACGACTGCCCATCTTCATGGCCGGTGGTCGAAGGCTTTATGGCAGAGCACGGTCTGTTGCGACATTAATTCTGCTGCCCTCGCATCAAACGCAGCGCGAGTGCCGGCACCCAAAAGGAAGACACGATGACTGACCCCCACCTGATTCGAACCGAAGACGAGCTGCGCACCATTCTGCCCGAGCCTCACGCCATGCTCGAACAGAAAGTTTTCGATCACGTCGATTCGTTCGCGGCGGAATTCATTGCCAAGTCTCCGCTGATTCTGCTTGCGACGACTGGAAAAGATGGTGGGCTCGATGTATCGCCAAAGGGCGACGCGGCCGGCTTCGTCTGGGTCGAAGACGAAAAGACGATCTGGCTCCCAGAACGTCCGGGCAACAAACTCGCCTATGGGTTTCGCAACATGCTCAGCAACCCCCAAGTCGGAGTCATCTTCGTCATCCCCGGCGTGACCGAGACCCTGCGCGTAAACGGTAAGGCCGAAATCAGCCGAGACCCCGCGATACTCGAAAAACTCTCCGCCCAAAATAAACCCGCGATTTTGGCAACACGGATTACGGTCGGCGAGAGTTTCTTTCATTGCGGCAAGGCATTCATCCGCTCAAAGCTCTGGAAGGCCGACACATGGCCGAAGGATGCCAAGCCGAAGATTGGGAAGCAGATCGCCGCACGCGCGAAGCTCGGCGATGAAGTCGCAACCTCGATCGATGACGCGATGGAAGCCGACTACAAAACCGGATTGTATTAGGCACAGCGCGCGACTGAGCTCGATCCATAACATGACTGTTCGTCGCCAAGCCTGCGCGATCTGGCCAATTCCAGATAGGACATACTCATGAAATTCCAACTAGGCGTCCCGGCCCGTTGATCGTTTCGCAGTGGGACGAAATCGCAAACAGGCTCAACGCACGCCGCGGTCACTTCGAACTTGAATCTGGGCATCACGACGCCTTGTGGTTGGATCTCGAGCTTTTATTTCGAGAGCCCGGCGCGTAGCGATCGCCAACGATGTCATTAACGCGGGCTCTGCGGTCCGAGGCTCCACCGCAGATTTGGTCGAGTGCGGCGCCACTCCAGTCGCGATCGGCGCACTGGGCCATTCCGGTTGCGGGCACCACACCTAAAACCCCGGTAGCCTTTTCAGTCTCATCCCAAACGAAGGAGTACTCCACATGTTGGTCGTAGTTGCTGAAGTCACGGTCGCCGCCGGCGCCATCGAAGGTGTACGCGATGCCCTTGCCACAATGGAAACCGAGTCGCGCAACGAGCCCGGTTGCCAGACCTATGCATTCTCGGTCGACGTCAACGATGCGACCATGGTTCGCATCACCGAGCGCTGGGATTCGATGGACGCTCTCCAGGCACATTTTAAGACGCCCCACATGGCGGCCTTCGGCGCGGCCATCGCACAGGTGCAGCCGAGCAACATGGACGTGAAGGTCTACGAAATTGCAAAAGAGGTTGAGCTTCCACGATGAGCATTTGCGATCGCGGGAACCGGACGAGTTGCGATCGTTGGCTTGTAGTCACACTATTGCTCGTCATGCTCGCCACAACACCACAAACCATCGCAACCGCCTCCGGCAAAAATAACGACGCCTCACCCGGCGCACAGGCTCGCGACCAAGTCGTCGTTCTACACGGACTCGGTCGCAGCGCGCGGGGGATGTGGCTGCTTGCTCGGCGCATCGAGAACGCGGGCTTCGAGGTACACAACCTCGATTACCCCTCTACCAAGGAACCAATTCCCGAGCTTGTCGAGCGACTCGCAGAGCACGTCGACACGTGCTGCTCAAGCCCCGAACGCAGCGTTCACTTTGTCACGCATTCCCTCGGCGGCGTACTGGTTCGCGCGTACTTTCAAAAAAAACGCCCAAGCAATCTGGGACGAGTCGTAATGCTCAGCCCGCCCAACCAAGGCTCTGAACTCGTCGACCCCTTCTCCTCCCATCCACTGTTTCGCTGGATGACGGGGCCGGTCGCACACGTTTTGGGAACCGGCAGCGAGAGCTTGCCCCGCCGCTTAGGCCCCGCTGACTTTGAGCTCGGGATCATCACCGGAAATCGCAGCATTAACCCAATGGCTTCTTGGATGATCACCGGCGAAGACGACGGTACCGTTTCGGTAGAGAGCGCGCGTCTCGTCGGCATGGCCGACTTTCTCGTCGTGCCCAAGACCCACACCTTCATCATGAACAGCAGCGAAGTCGCCGGTGAAGTCGTGCACTTCATTAACAATGGCGAATTTTCATCGAAAGCCAGTCGTTCAATGTCTTCGTCTGCGGCACTCGACGAAACAACGGCACAAACGTTCGCCTCCGACAACACTCTGCACCAGCGAGTGACGCCGTGAAACTCAAAATTGCGACCTGCCAATTGCCGGTGAGCGCCGATATTGACAATTCGGCCATCGACGCGTATCCCGGTCGGCTGCTCACGCGCCCGGGGTTACCGAAAGCAGTGGCGCTCGAATGACCACCAAGCGCAAGGCGCCGCTGAAAGGAATCGACCTTGTTCGCGCGATCGCGCTCACGCTGCCCGATGTTGAGGAAGGCACCTCGTACGGAACGAACGCGTTTCTCCTGCGCAAAAAACTGCTGGCTCGGTTGCAAGACGATCCCAACGTCCTGGTCTTGAGCACCGCACCAGACACACGCGATATGTTGTTGGACGCCTACCCGAAGCAGTTTTTCGTAACGGACCACTACCGCGGTCAATCATATGTCCTCGTCAACTTAAAGACGGTTTCAAAGGCGTTGCTCAATGACCTACTTGAGCAGGCGTGGCGGCGCGCCGCCTCAGCGCGCCAGATCAAACAGTTCGATTCGGCTAGCCAAAGGGTCAGGCGGTGACCATGAGTGACTTCGCCCCCTGCTAGTGTGTGCGGCCTGATTCAAAGGAGGTCCTCCATGAAGGTTCTGAAGGTGATTGGCGGCGGCGTTATTGTGTTGCTGGTTGCGATCGTGCTGACCTTTGTCGTCGCTCGATTCCTCGACGGCCCTCTCGCGATGATCCCCGGCGGCGCGCTTGCTTCGGGCGCGGTTATTATGGAACCCGTGACCAACTGGGACCCACTGCGCGCCGTCGACACCATCGAAATGCAACTCGCCGGTGAAGCAACGTCTCGCACAACTTGGTTTCTCGCCCACGAAGGTAAGGGTTACATCCCGGTAAGCCTCAGCTTCCCGCCGGGCAAGAGCTGGCACTCGCGCGCCGACAAAGACGGAACCGCCATCATTCGCACCATGGGCAACCGTTACCCCGTGCGACTTGAGCGCACCCACGACGAAAGAGCCATCGCGGCACTCGTTGAGATCGTGAAGGACAAGTACGACGGCGGGCCGCCGAACGGCGCTGGCGTTTGGTTCTTTCAAGTCATCTCCGCGCCCGACATGGCACAGTGATGACCGCACAACCCACAAGCATCTCGCTTGGCGTTGCGCTTCTTCTTGCGACCCTCTTCACAGCCGCGTGCGGCCCGGTACCCGGCGGCAAACTTGGCGGAGTCGCGACTACC
>JBLHOB010000390.1:0-3903 GCA_047619425.1 Myxococcota bacterium | reverse complement strand
GTGCGCATAAACTTGAAGACGCGAAACGAACTGCCGACCACTGCCGAACGGTCTGGCAATGCAAGTGCTCCCGAGCGCTCGAGCAGCACGGCGAGAAATGCGCGCAGAGCAAGTGTGGGCGTGTCGCTAGAAGCGACCAGGCGCGTTGGATCAAACTGATCGCTGCGCATTCGGATGCTGCGCAGAGGTGCGTCTCCCAGCTCGTTCCAGTTGAGCAGTAAATCGATCACGACGACGGGCTTGCTTGAGATATCGCGCAGCGCTGCGACGGACAACGCCTGGATTTGGTTGTAGGAAACTTTCGCGCGACGGCCATTGTCGAGTTCGAAGTACAAGACATCGTCGCGTACTTCCGTGGGTACCGCGGCAACGCTCACGAGGGCATCGAAGCGAGGTAGCGACGAGAGGTCGACCGGAACCTCGGCTCCGTCTTGTGTCGGAGTGGAGGCGGTTTCAGGCGGAGCATCGGTTTCCGCCCGGGCCGACGCGTGCGGTTTGTTGGCGCGCTCGAGGGGCGGAGGCGGCGCGATGCTCGGCGGTGGAGTCGCCAGGTAGGGTGCAATCGTCAATTCAGGGTCGGGGCTGGCCGGTAGTTCCGCCGCCGGGACTGCGGGCTCATTGAGGAGCGTCGAGATGAGCTCGGGTTCTTCGTGTGCCGAATCGCTGTCAACTTCCCATGCGGGCAGGAGATTGAAAACGTCGGTTTCGAACGACGGCTCCTCGTTCGAAAGTATGGCGGAGGTGTGGATGGCGGCTTCTGGTTCAGACTCTGGCGGTGGCAGCGAGGCGGCGATCGGGACGGGTTCGAGCGCGAGCCGTGCGCCGTGAACGTCAACGGGTTGAGTGATGACCCTCTCTTCGGCTTCGAGTGCGGGCCTAGGTTGGCCTTCGGGATCCAGTTCGTTGACCAAGGCAAGGATCCGCGCGCGCTTGCTCGCGTGCAGGTCGGGGAACTCAAGTGCGTTTCGTGCCGCAGTCAACGCGGTAAATGAATCGAGGGTTTCGGCGTAATCGAGCACTTGCAGAGCTAGGCCAACGGTGACTTCCGCGCGCGGTGCCGTGATGCATTGGCGCAATGCCGCTGAGGCAAATTCGATTTCGTCCTGGGCGAGCATCGGATCGACGAGTTTAATCAGGTCTCGGGGTGCCAGCCGGTGATCGGGGAGTTGCTCGGCAAGTTTTCGCCAAAGCTCGGCCGCGGTGACGAAGTTGCCCTGGCGAATGAGTGCGCGGAGTTGACCGGCGACGTGGTCGGCCGCGCTGCTGGCTTGTCCCGTCGATACGGCAGCTTTCCAGTAGTGTCGAGTGCGTTCGAGATCTCGGGGGTGACTCTCTGCTTCGCTTTTGAACAGCGCAAAGGCATGGTCGATGTCTCCCGCGTCGCGGGCCGCGAGGGCTTGGTCGAGTTGAGAGTGTGCCTCGGGAGCGATCTCAAGAGCGGGCTCGATGCTTTCCGCTCCGTGGGCTTTTACGGTTCGCAGGGCACTCACCGCCACAGTGACCAGCGCGCCAAAAACGAGTCCGCCGGCCATCGCGGAAATCGAAAGGTCATTCCTGACGCCGATCGCATGGAGCCACAGCGTGACGGCCGCGGACGCCACAAGCCAGACAGCCGGGACGAGTCCAGCGGGGATCTGGAGCGAGCGGATCGTGAGCCGTTCGGGGAGAGGGGTTAGGCTTGCGATCGGTACGGGTCGGAATCGGTGATGGATGAAAAACGCCGCTGCGAGCGCGGCGAGCGGGCCGCCAGGGCCGACGAGAGACATTGTCGAGTCACGATCGAAATATGCGTAGCTCGCTAGCGACGCCAGCACGGCGCCCGCAAAGAAGAGTGCAAACTTCTTTGTCCCAAAGCGCGCCTCGGCACTTGCTCCGAGAAGAAGCACGAGTGGCAGGAACGCGAAAAGGTGCAGCCACCCCGCGAACACGAAGACATGGGAAAGCGTTGAAGAGTAGGTTGGGGCGGCCGCCGAAAAGCCGTAGGTGCGCAGTGGGTGGTGCAGTGGCAGTGGGTTCAGTCCATCGATGTTGGGTTGTGCGGCTAGGCTGAGGGCGTTGAGTTCTTTCTGGTCGGCAAGACGCTGCTCGGGGGAGTCCGGAGTGGCCCGTCTGCCCAGTTCCGCGATAACCGCCACAGCCAGCATCTGCTCACTCGGGGCGAACTGAGTTTTGGCAAACTCGCGCAGCCGCGGGTCGGGCTGCAAGTAGCCGTGATCCTGCCAAAAGGTATAAGCGCGGTTGAGGGCAGCTTGTGGATCGTGATCGCCGGCTTCGGGAGGTGGGGCGGTGACGAAGAAGACTGCAATGCTGGCGACGACCCATGCCGCGCTGAGCAAGGGCAGCGCGGGCGCTTTGTCGATGCTCGATCGATTGGCCGAGGAGTTGGCGAGCAAATTGTTCCTCAAAGCACTGGGCCAATACGACGCAAGAAGCGCGTTGCCCAGATAGTGCGTTTGCGACATCCGGGTGGACGAGAGCAGGCAATGTAGCATTCCGGTTGCGAATTCGAAGTCGCAGACTGTACGCGAACCTCGCACGGATGTTTGTGAAACACCCGAACTGACGTTCAGACGACGCCGTCTTCTCGTAGCGAACCGAGTTCTTCATCGCTCAGGCCCAACTCCGCAAGGATCTCGTCGTTGTGCTGGCCGAGGGTTGGGGCGCTGCTTCGCACACGTGTGGGGGTGCGGGAAAACTTGGCCGCAGGCCCCGTGATGGGCGGCGAGTGGGTGCCCGATGCGGGGTCGGGCACTCGTTGCAGCATGTCCCGGGCCGCCGTGTTGGGTGCATTGGCGGCTTCGGCGTAGGTGCACACGGCACCGGCGGGAATGCCGGCGTCGCCAAACTCGCGTAGGACTTCTGCAAGGCTTCGCTCCCGCATCCAGTCGGCGACAATGCGGTCGACTTCTGAGCGTCGATCGATGCGTTCCTTGGCCACGCTGTAGCGCGGGTCGTCCGCGAGTTCGGGCTTGCCGATTACGCGTGCAAGGGTCTTCCAGTGGGTGTCGAGCAGGACTCCCGCCATCACATTTCCGTCCCTGCATGCGTAGGTGCGCGCCGGTGCGGCCACGCGGAACTCGTTGCCGAGTCGCGGCAGGTCCACTCCCATGGCACCCAGTGTGAGGTAGCCGGCAGATTGAAAGAGCAATCCGTCGAGCAGCGCGACATCGATGTGCTGTCCTTCGCCGGTCGCGTCGCGGTGTCGGAGGGCGGCAAGAGCTCCCAGCGCACCATGCAAGCCCGCGAGGTCGTCGCCCAGAAAGGTCGGTGTTTTTACGCCTTCGTCGTCTGGTGAGCCATTGAGGGAGATGAAGCCACTCTCGGCCTGCGCCAAAGGGTCGTAGCCAACGCGTCCGCTTTCCGGGCCGAACTGTCCGTAGCCACTGATCGAAACGTAAACGGTGTCTGGGCGTCGCCGGCGAACGTCCTCGTAGCCCAGTCCCCATCCACTCAGAGTACCGGGCCTGAAGTTTTCGACGACGACATCCGCGCGCTCGGCGAGTTGTAGGAAAATTTCACGGCCGCGTTGATCGTGCAGGTCAAGGCTGAGGCTGCGCTTGTTGCGATTGACCGTGTGGTGCATGAACGACAGCGGGGGCTCGGTACCCGGGAGAAAGGGCGGCGAGCGACGCGCCACTTCACCCAGTGGATGCTCGACTTTGATTACATCCGCGCCGAAATCCGCGAGCATGCATCCACACATCGGCCCAGCCCAGGTGGTCGTCGCTTCCAGGACCCGCACGCCGGCCAGCGGGCCGGTGATGTCGTTTCGCGCGTCTTTGAAAAATTCAGATTTTTCCATCGTTGGCGAGATCCGTTTGTGTGAAGGTGCGGTCTGTGACTCGATTCGCGCAACGATTGGACAGTGGGGCGCTACTCGCCCGCCACTGTCATCGAAGCAAT
>JBLHOB010000389.1:0-3915 GCA_047619425.1 Myxococcota bacterium | reverse complement strand
CCCGGGTCGCTGTTAGCGACTTCCCAACCCTACGGAGCCCGGACTTTCCTCCCGTGGACGATTGGTGTCCACCGGCGATCCTCCGTCCACCTCCAACGCGGCGGAACGTAACGCAAAAAGGGCGCGTCCGCGCCGCGAGATGCACCGCAACGCCCGATCGTGGAACCTAGGTGTTCCTTATGAGTTTTCACATGAGTATCCATTGAATACTCACCGATGCTTCGTTAGATAATCCAACCGTGACGGCTGAAACCACATCACCCAGCAAGGCGACTTCGGCGAAGAAGAGCCGGCCAAGCGTCCCGCGTCCGGGCGAGATCTTCGATCCCGTGGCTAGAGCGCTTGAGATTATCGGTGACCGTTGGACGTTGGTCCTGGTGCGTCATCTACTCGTCGGCAGCAAAGGCTTTCAAGAACTTCGTATGCGCACGGGCATTGCACCCCGCGTGCTCTCAAGCCGGTTGCAAAAGCTCACGAGTGACGGCTTCGTGATGCGAGAAGGCGAAGACACCCGAGCGCACTATGCCCTTACCCCGAACGGCCGATCGCTAGAGCCGATCATCGCGTCGATCGCGTTGTGGTGGACCCGGCAGCCGATGGAGCAACTCGCCATCGAGCCCAACCGCTTCACCGACACGTCTGCGATCTCAATTATCGAATCCCTGCCTTTCTTACTTCGCGATGAAATTGCCAACGACGACTGCGTCACATTTGAGATTCGCCTCACCGGAGAAGGTGGGGGCGTTTGGGCCGTAAAAATCGAAGGCGGTCACTGCGAGGTTACCGAGGGCTTCGCCGAAGGTGCCGACGTTCGTTATACGGCGGACGCGCGACTGTGGTGCGGAGTCGCGCTCGGTGCGTTCGATGCACGCGAAGCCGTGAGCACCGGTGACATGCAAAAAGAAGGCGGCCCACAGGCCATGAACCACTACTTCCATCAGATCTACCGAACCGAGGGCAAGTAAACCGGGACGGCCGATCTAGGCAATTCACTCCATCGCCAAGCACTTAGGCGATGCGCCCTTGGCAACACGCGGGGTGTGTAAACGAAAACCAAGTAAAGGAGCCAACTGTGATTTCATTTCAACTGACCGAAGAGCAAGAGGTAGTTCGCGAGGCCATGCGCGAATTTGCCAAGGCCGAGCTGGGACCGATCGCGCGCGATTGCGACGAGACGTCTTCCATTCCGAACGAATTTCTCGAAAAGGCTTGGCAGCTCGGCCTTACGTACACGCAGATCCCCGAAGAGTTCGGTGGTGGTGGCGAGCGCTCGCCCATCACCAATGTAATCTTGCTCGAAGAGCTGGCTGCCGGTGACGCGGCACTCGCCATTGCGGCAATGGCACCCTCGGCTTTCGTGCACGCGATCATCGACCAGGGCACGGAAGCGCAGAAGGCTCAATACCTACCCAAGTTCTGCGGTGAGACGTTCACCACGGCATCGCTTGCGAGCCTCGAGCCGGTGGCGATGTTCGACCCTCACAGCCCCCGCGCAGTTGCGGAAGAGAAGGAAGACAAGTTTGTCATCTCCGGGCGCAAGAGCTTTGTGCCCTTTGGCGATCGCGCCACCGACTTTCTCGTCATCGCACGCAACGGCAATGGTGTGGATGCCTTTTTCGTGCCAAGTGACGCGGCAGGGCTCACGATCTCGAAACCCGAGCTCAACATGGGCATGCGGGGTTTGACTACGGTGACGCTCGATCTCGATTGTGTCGAAGTTCCGGCCGCCAACCGCCTCGGCGGAGAAGCGGGGTGCGATGTGCGTCGTTTGCTCGATGGCTCACGCGTTGCGCTCGCAGCAGTGATGACCGGACTTTCCCGACAGGTTCTCGACTTCTGCGTTCCCTATACAAAGGATCGCGTCGCCTTCGACGAGCCGATTTCAAAGAAGCAGAGCATCGCTTTCCGCATGTCGGAGATGCACATTGAGATCGAGTCGATGCGTTGGCTCACTTGGAAGGCTGCCAGTGAAGTAGAGCAGGGCGGCGACGCGACGCGCTCAGCTTCTTTCGCACACAGCTATGCGGCAGAGAAGACCATGTGGATCGCCGACAACGGCGTTCAGATCCTCGGCGGTCACGGCTTCATTCGAGAGCATCCCGTCGAAATGTGGTTCCGCCACGCACGCACCATCAGCGTGCTCGAAGGCACCCTTTCGGCCTAATCCCGTCCATCACGGACTTTCTTTTTACGCGTCGAATACCTAGTACACCAAGCGACGACGCCGCATTTTTGAGGAATAGACATGATTGATTTTCGACTGACAGACACCGACAAGGCCGCCTTGGCCAAGACGCGCGCCGAGGCTGAGATCAGCCGCAAGTATGCTCGCCACTACGAAGAAAACGAAGGCGACTTTCCGCCCGACGAGCTTCCCGAAGCCAAAGAGTTCTATGCCAACTACCCGGAGGTCCCCGTAGCGGGTCTCGAGGATTCGGGCGGCCCGGTCATGGGCGCCCTTCACCAGGCTGGGCAGAACTGGGGTGACTACTCGGTTCGCTTGCAGCGCGCGTCGACTGCTGCCCTTGGCAACGCAGCCCTTGCAGCAGCGGGCACGCCTGAGCAGAACGAAAAGTGGCAGAAACTGGTCCTTTCAATGGCGATCACCGAGCCCGGTTGTGGCTCGGATCCCTCTCGCGTGCAGACGACGGCCGTGCTCGACGGTGACGAGTGGGTGATCAACGGAGAAAAGATCTTCGTGACCACCGGCATTCGTGCCAAGGGCGTTGTGATCTGGGCGACGATCGATCGCTCAGCAGGGCGCGCGGGCATCAAGTCTTTCTTGATCGAGAAAGAAACCCCCGGCTTTGCAGTGCCGCACAAAGAAAAGAAGCTCGGTATTCGCGCCGACGACACCGCGGCCTACGTGTTCACGGACTGCCGGATTCCACGGGAAAATCTTCTCGGTGGAGACGAGTCGATCCAGAAGAAGAATTCGGGCGGCTTCCGCGGCGTGATGAAGACCTTCAACATGACCCGGCCGATGACCGCAGCCTTTGGTTTGGGGATCGCCGAGGCGGCCCTCGACTTTACGCGTGAGCACCTTGTCGAGGCAGGCATCAATCTCGATTACGGCACGGTGGGCTCGAACAAGCCCGCAGCGGCTGCGAAGTTTCAGCGGCTCGAAGCACTTTACGAAGCTTCGATGCTCACGACCCTTCGCGCGTGCTGGTTGGCGGGCGCAGGCCTGCCAAACAACATGGAGTCGTCGGTATGCAAGGCCCACGCAGGGACGGCCGTGAGACTGATCAGCCAGGGTTGCATCGAGGTTCTCGGCCCGATCGGGATCTCACGCGACAACTTGATTGAGAAGTGGATGCGCGATTGTCGCATTACGGACATCTACGAGGGGACGGGCGAGATTCAGCGCCTGATCATCGCGCGTGGTTTGCTCGACTACACCCGCGCCGATCTCAACTAACTCGAAAGCGTCTGCGTGTAGGCGCGTGTAGTTGTGGAAAGTTACGTGAGGCCGTCGGATGAAAGTTCGGCGGCCTCGCTGCGTTTTGCGACGCGCGAGCAAGAGGGCACTGCGACACCGGCGCAACAGCGGCTAGTCTTGGCGCCCATGAACGCGCGTTGCCGCGCGGACTGAACTGACAACTGAGGAGACAAAGCTGTGAAGGCGATTTTGATCGAGAAACCTGGAGACGAGTCGTGCATGGTGTTGGGGGAAGCTCCTTCGCCCGAGATGACACCTGGCAGTGTTCGAATTCGCGTTGCAGCCGCAGCGGTAAACCGCGCCGACCTCCTTCAGCGTCAGGGCTTTTATCCGCCGCCTCCCGGTGCGTCCGATATTTTGGGCCTTGAGTGCGCGGGCGAGGTGGTCGAGGTCGCGAGTGACGTGACGACCTTTGTGCCCGGAGATCGCGCGATGGCGCTGCTTAGTGGCGGTGGTTACGCGGAAGAGGTTGT
>JBLHOB010000388.1:0-3921 GCA_047619425.1 Myxococcota bacterium | reverse complement strand
TGGTCGATACGATCGCGCTTGTGCGCGAGTTTGGCGCGCGCTCCCGCGACGCAAGCGTGGCAACACTCACGGCGCGAGTGGTACTCGGCACGGTTTGGATCGGCCTGGTCGCCCTGGTTTTGCAAGCAACCTGGCGCGGGACATACGTCGAAGAGTGGCGCGGGATGGGAGAACTCACGCGGGATGTCGTCGACTCCCTGGAGAACTCCATTCACCGCGTCGCGGCAGGCAGTGTCGTGTACACGATAAACCTTCCGTTCAAGGTGAGTGACCCTGCGCCCCGACTGCGCGATCACCCGATTGTGACGGACTACAGCCTGCAGGGGTGGGCGGATCTCGCGCATCCCGAAAAACAGCTGTACATCGTTGGCTTGACGAAGCTCCGAATTTTTTTGGACGATCCGGCGGATCTCGAATCGCAAATTTCCTACGATCCCATTCGCTCTCGAATCGATATCCAAATTGGGTCGGAGGGCAGCGTCGAAGCGTTTTGGCAGCAGAAACGATGGGGGCGCATGCATCCCGTGCGCGACGTAACCGATGAGGCCGCAAGGAAAGAGGGGCGGCTGTCTGTCGAACTGTTGCCCGTCGCATACGATCGCAAGCCGATCGCCTTTTGGGTGTATGCCGGGGACGAAGTGACCGTGCAGAAAAACCAAGCGTGGACCGTCGCGCATCGCCCGGTCAATCATTGATGGCGGTTGGACGTTCGACTTCATCCGCGACTGCATCTCCAACTGCATCTCCAACTGCATCTCCAACTGCGGCCGTCGCGGCAGCTGCGATGGCAGAGCCGGGGGCACAGCCCGTTTTACCTCGTGACGCTGCGAGCATGGTGATCGTCCGAACCCACGGCGGGACACCTCAGGTCTTAATGGGGCAGCGCCCGAAGAAAGATCGCTTTATGCCGGATGTCTTCGTATTTCCCGGTGGTCGCGTCGACCCCGAAGATGCGCAGATCAATGTTGCAGCGGGGCTTCGACCGCGCGAGACGCGCCGCATCGGGGTTGGGCTTTCGGCGCAGCGCACTCAAAAGTTGGCCGTCGCCGCGGTCCGCGAGACCTACGAAGAAACGGGCCTCTTGTTCGGAGAGCGGATTTCGGGCGAGTTTCGTCCATCCCTCAAGGGCCTCGAATACATCGCCCGGGCCATTACGCCTACGCAGTCCCGTATTCGCTATCACGCTCGGTTTTTCATGGCGCGCGGCGAAGAGGCGCAGGGACGCTTGAGAAGCAATGGCGAATTGCTGGGGCTCCGCTGGATGAGCTTTCCGCAAGCCGCCGCGCTGCCGCTGGTCGACGTCACCCGATTCGTGCTCGAAGAGGCCGAGTATCGGCTCTCTGGGGGGCGGTTTCGCGGTATTCCGTTGATTTGCTACCGCCGGGGCGCCATTCAGTTGCGCTATCAGCAAGACCCAAAGTGAAACGGCTGGCCTGCTAGAGTCTGGCGGTTCGATATTCCCAACGCCTCTGAGGATGGGCTCACAATCTGTGGGCCAAGTGCCGATTCGTTGATTGGGCGAGCCACAATCTCTGCCAACGACAGCGAAAGTCTGCGAAAGAAAGAAGGAACGTCATGAGCGACAAGGTTGCATTGATCACCGGAGTCACCGGGCAGGACGGTTCGTACCTGGCCGAGGTTCTCCTCGACAAGGGCTACGACGTACACGGGATTGCCCGACGTACGTCGCTGTTCAACCGCGCCCGAGTCGAAGACCGCGTGCGCCAGGCGCGGCGCGAGGGGCAGGTGTACGAACTTCACTACGGCGACATGGGGGACTCGAGTAGCATCAATCGCATCCTCAGTAAGGTGCGCCCGACGGAGTTGTACAACCTGGCTGCACAATCCCACGTAGGCGTCTCCTTTGATCAGCCCGAGTACACCTCGGACGTCGACGCGACGGGAGTGCTGCGATTCCTTGAAGGCATCCGCTCCCTTAATTTACCGACACGCTTTTATCAGGCCTCGACGTCGGAGCTCTACGGCAAAGTCGAAGAAGTGCCGCAGTCGGAGACAACGCCATTTCATCCGCGCTCACCGTACGCGGTTGCAAAACTGTACGGCTACTGGATCGTCCGCAACTACCGCGAAGCCTACGGCATGCACGCGAGTAACGGCATCTTGTTCAATCACGAGTCGCCGCGTCGGGGCGAGAACTTCGTCACGCGCAAGGTGACCATGGGGCTGGCGAGCATCAAAGCCGGCCTGCAAGAGAAACTTTCCATGGGCAACATCGACGCGAAGCGCGACTGGGGCTTTGCGCAGGACTACGTCGAAATGATGTGGATGATGCTGCAGCAGGACGAGCCCGACGATTTCGTTGTGGCAACCGGCGAGACCCACACGGTGCGTGAGTTCATCGACTGCGCGGCCAAGGTCGCGGGCTTTCGAATCGAGTGGGAGGGCGAAGCCGAAGAAGAAATCGGCCGGGATGCGGAAACCGGCAAGGTCCTCGTCGATATCGATAAGCGATTTTACCGTCCCGCCGAAGTGGAGCTCTTGCTCGGCGACCCGAGCAAGGCCAAGAACGTGCTCGGCTGGGAGCCGAAGGTCAAGTTTCACGAACTCGTTGAAATGATGATGAAAGCTGACCTCGAGTTGATCGGGTAGCGGGCGTCTACACCGCTACCACCGCTACGGTGCGTCGGCTCTAGGTCGGCGCGTGTGTGGCGGTGACGACGATGAGATCGCTGTCGTCGTCGGGCTTTGCACCGCGATAGTCGCCTGCGATCGTGGTGAGCTCAAGGCCTGCCTCTGCCAGCAACGGCCCAAATTGTTCGCTCAACAAATAGCGATGATGAATTTGTGTTGCGATCGAGTGACCGCCGGCCAGCGGTTCGTGAACGTAGACGACATCGAGCAACTGCTCGTCTCGTGACCAGATACTGCGTTCGGTGACGCGGTACTCCCGAGCCCCGTGGACGATGGTTCCGACTTCACCGTCGTCTTCTTCGTACATTTCGGCCTCGTTATTATCATCATCATCATCATCATCATCGACGACGTCGGCCTTATCGTCGTGGCCTTCTCGGTGGAAGCCATCGGCGGAGTAAGCATCGAGGACGACTCGGCCCCCCGGTGCGAGGTGCTCGGCAATGCAACGCAGGCAGGCGACGACGTCGTCGTCAGTGAGTAGGCAGTAAATTGCGCTGTACGGGATCAGGATACGTTCAAACTTCGCGTCGAGTGAGAAGCTTCGCATGTCACCGATCACGAGATTGATGTCGTGAGAGGCCAAGGGCGCAACGCGCTTGCGCGCGAGATCAAGCAGGTCGGAGTCGAGGTCGAGGCCAACTACGCGCCGATCTGCACCCGAAATCGCTTCGAGTACACGTCCGTAACCACAGCCCAACTCAAGAATGCTTGCCGCGCCCGAGCATTGCTCGCGGTAGAAAACTAGGTCGCCGGGGTTTCCCACGTGAAGCTTTTCGTAGAGCTCGGCGGGAGAGGGTTCTGCCATTTGTGAACATTAGAAAGCTCGCGGGAATCCGCTAGCCCGAGTCGATTTTACTGAGCCTCGAAAAATGCAACGGTGCGGTTTCGGCCGCTACCAAGCCGCTCTCTACGGAAGTGCACTTCCGCAAAACAGTTCACTTTTTGCGCGCGTCGGACGAATTGACTGAACGGAGTGTTCGCGCCCTCCGTTGGCGAGGAGCGATTGGATCTGATGTTCGGGTGCAAGCTGGTTCGTGCTGAATCTGTTTCTGAGGTAGTGAGATGTCCGGTCATTCGAAGTCATCCGGCACCAGTCATGATACTGGAATGAACCCGCTCGGTGATGAAATGCTGAGTCGGTTTGGACTTGATGAAGATCCGTTTGCCTCGGATCACGATCCAAAGTTTTTGCTTCGAAGCACTCCGCTGCGCAATGCCCTTGAGTCGGTGCATCACAACGTCGGTCTCGGTCGCAACCTGATTGTC
>JBLHOB010000387.1:0-3932 GCA_047619425.1 Myxococcota bacterium | reverse complement strand
GACCCCGGCCAAAGCACGGCCCGGCTTGCGTGGGTGGTGCGCCTTCGCTGGCTCGCGCTCGGCGCACAGTTGCTGTCGATTGTGCCTGCCCTCGAGTTCCAGATGCTCGAGCAAGAGATGCTCCCGGCCTTTCTCTCCGTCGTTGCAGCGCTTGCTTTGCTCAATATCTTGACTTGGGCTGCGCTCCAACGAAAAACTGAGACCCACCCCAGACACGTCTTCTTTCAACTCGCCGCAGACATCATCGCCCTCACCGCACTGCTTGCCCTCACCGGTGGCGCATGGAACCCCCTCATGCCGATCCTATTTATCCACATGGGTCTCGGCGCGCTGCTCCTCGAAGGGCGGTTGAGCTTTTTTCTCTTTGTTCTCTTGCTCGGATGTATCGGCTTCAACCAACTTCAGGCACAGATCCCACCTGGGCTTGAGGCGAGCCTGTTGCCGCCGTACTTGCTCTTTCCCGCACAGTTCACTGTGGCGGGCGCTTTTTGGATTTTGACCGCGTGGCTCTCCATTACCCTCAAAGCCCTGCAAGCTCATTTTGCATTCTTGAGTGAACGCAAGACGCGCATCGATCGACTGCGAGCCGTCGGAGCGCTCGCGGCCGGGCTGTCTCACGAATTTGCCACCCCGCTCAACACGGCAAAACTCAAGCTCGCGCGCCTCGCACGCACGCAAGACCTCCACGACGACGCCGACTGGGCAACCGCTTCCGAGGCCCTCGAACGCTGCGAGGAGATTTTGCGCCGGATGGCTGGCTCACAGCTCGAACCCGATGGCGTCAAGCTCGAGCCCGTGGATGTCGCCGCCCTTGTCGAGCGAATGTGCGAGAGCTCATCGGAAACGGATCGCGCTTCGACCCCGGCCAAAATCAACTTCAGCAACACCGGACGCAGTCATCGCCGCGCTCTGTTGCCCGAGGTGGCCTTTTCGCACGCGATTTTGAACCTGCTCGACAATGCGAGCGAATCCACCAACGGCCAGAGTGAAATCGACGTTGTCGTAAGCTCGCGAAGCGGACGCATCGAAGTCTCGATCATGGACCGGGGTGATGGCTGGCCGGATGTCGTCCGAAAACACTTTGGCGAACCCTTTATCACGACAAAGCCAGATGGTGTTGGACTTGGGCTCTACTATGTCCATAATCTATCGGAAGCCGTTGGCGCGAAATTTGACCTTCTCGATCGCGAAAATGGCGGAGCAGAGGCGCGCATTTCAATGCCAGCCCTAATTCCAGCTGGAGATTCGACACTCTCATGAGCGAACTCGACGCAGCACAACCTGAGCACGAAGAAAAGTCACTACTCATCGTCGAAGACGACGATCGTTTTGCGGACACCCTCGCGACGGAGTTTCGCGATCGTGGTTATACGGTCGAGCATGTGGCCGATCTCGCGGGCCTCGAAGTCGCCGACCCGAGCGCGTTCAGTTACGCCGTGGTCGACTTGCGATTGCGGCGCGACAGCGGCCTCGATGCGATCACCTCAATCAAGACGCGCTCTCCCGGCACGCGGGTCGTTGTCTTGACTGGCTACGGCAGCATCGCGACTGCCGTGCAGGCGACCAAGAACGGCGCGACCAACTACCTCACCAAGCCGATCGACATGGACGAACTCGAACACACCTTGATCACCGGCGGGCCCGGAGACGAAACCCCGATCCCCGACGAGTTTCAAAGTCTCGACCGCCATGAGCGCGAGTACATCGAGTACGTGCTCAACGAGTGCGGCGGCAACATCAGTCAGGCCGCGCGCCGACTCGGTCTGCATCGACAGAGCCTGCAGCGAAAGCTGCGCAAGTTCACGCCGCGCTAGGCGGGAAGCTAGAGAGAAAGCAAGAGACGCGCTTGCTTGCGGTGTTCGCCGCGCAGTCGTTCATTGGATGAGACGAAGCCGCGTAAGGATCTAACGCGGCTCGAAGACGTTGCTTCCGTCGACGTGACGCACCTGGCCGCGCTGCCCAACAAATTCACTTGCAACCACCGCTTCGTTGATCGTGAGATCGTTTGGTGTGTTTGCGAGAAATCGCCCGCCGTCGTCCAAACGACCAATCACGATGCCGCGCAACGGACGGCCATCGCGGCCGTAGATCATGGTGTAGGTCTCAACGCGCGCATCACCTTCCGCTTCGTTTTGAATGGCAACTTCCGGAACCTTCGCCTCTTGCGAATCGGTGGCCCACGCTTGGCCGAAAGCATTCGGCCCATTCGTTTCGCCGGGTTCGCTCGAGAGAATTAGAGCCGAGTGTTTGGTCAGGTACCAGCCGTTGCCCGTCACCATGCCCGTTGTAACAGCGCCGCTTCGAATGCGGTTCTGCATCGCCGCTACCGCGTGCAGGGAATACGCGCTCGCGGGACCGCCCGCGTAGGGAAGACCGCCGGTCACGGTAAAGTCACGCGGATCGCTTTGATCCATACCCAGCATTTCGCACGCCATCGACACGGCGACGGGAAAGCACGAATAGAGGTCGAACGCTCCGACGTCGGCAAGCTCGATGCCCGCGCGTGACAACGCCGCGTCGTGACAGCCGCGCAGCGCGGGGCACTTCGCAAAGTCGGGGCGCTGGCTCGCATACCACTGGCTTTCGTTTTGATTCGCTCCCGAGCGCCAATAGACCCAGTTGCTTTCGGGCACGCCGAGCGCTCGGGCTTTGGCCTGGGACATCAGCAAGACACCTGCGGCCTGGTCGGTGTCCAGAAACGCATTCAAATACTTGGTGTACGGAAACGACACCATGCGGTTTTGCTCAGTCGGCGTCACGAGTTCTTGCGCCGAGCGCTCAACGGGGAACCAGGCGTCCGGGTTATTCGCTGCGACCTTGGTGAACGGGTTCATCAGCGCCCCCATGGCGGCGCGGTGTTCGTCGAGGCTTTGCCCGCGGGCAGCACGCAAGGCGTTCTCGAAGAGGGGGTAGATATTGGGCGGCAGATCAATGCCGTAGCGAATCTCTTCTTCATTGCTGCCGAGTCGCGTCTGGCCATAGGTATTGGGAGTGCCGCTGCCCCCCGATGGCCAATCGAGGCGAATCTTTCGCTTGCCCGCTGCGCGCAACGACTTGATGTTGTTGCAACCCGCTACAAGAGCAACGTCCGACTCGCCTTTGTAAATGCGCTCGGCCATCAAATTGATCAACGCCACCGGGGTTTCACCGCCAGTCGCACAGTCGTACTCGCCTTTTAGGGACGCACAACCGAGCTGTTCACCGACCAAGCGCGGTCCGTTCTGCGGATGCCAAGCCAGTACTTCGACAAGCGCGATGGTGTCGATCGCTTCAAGTACCGCTTGTGCCGGGCCAGCCTGAGCCGCAGCCTCGCGACCCACTCGTGTGAGCATCGCCAAAGGGCTCGGGACCAGCGCGGGGTCAGCTTCGTGATCGAGTAGCTGTGCTGCACCGACGAGTACGGGGATTTGATCGTTCGACATTTTCAATCCTTGTCTGTATTGCGAGTCGCGCGAGTAGTGGGCCGTGTGCTCTAGTATCACGCGACATTCCCGCGCCGACCGCGCACTCGCGGCCGGCGGCTCTCAACTACGGCTCGACAACTATAGAGGAAACATCACATGGGTCGCTTTGAAGATATGGTCGTACTGCTTACGGGTGCCGCGTCGGGAATTGGCAAGGCGAGCATTCTGCGAATGGCTGAAGAAGGCGCGACCGTGGTCTGCGCCGACATTCAGGCCGAGGCCGCCGAAGCGACTGCAAAAGAAGCCCGCGAGCTTGGCGCGAAAGCAATCTCGCTCACCCTCGACGTTTCCGACCCCGCGTCCGTCGAAGCTGCGATCAACCAAACGATCGAGGAGTACGGGCGCATCGACTCGTTGTGCAACATCGCCGGTATCTTGCGCTTTGACAACACTCACGAACTCGCCCTCGAGCATTGGAACCAGATCCTCGCCGTCAACCTCACCGGCACCTTCTTGATGACCAAAGCC
>JBLHOB010000386.1:0-3942 GCA_047619425.1 Myxococcota bacterium | reverse complement strand
TCACTGGTGTGGCATGGCGCCAATGCTCGCCGTATTGATGGGCGCCAAACGCAGCGCTTGGATCTGGGCTGGACTCGGCATTGCGTGCGTGGGTGCCTTCATCGCGCTCGATGCAGGGGGAGTCACCCTTGCGAGCACACTGAGCATTGATCAATCCTCCGGCTCCAACCTTTGGATGCACCGATCGATCGACTTTCTATCGTGGCTCACGGTCCTAATGATCACCTCGCTTATCTACGAACGACACAAAGACGAGCAGACCCACCGCGTCGCTAACAAGAACGACGAGCTCGAACACGAAGTCGAGCAACGCAAACGTGCGGAAGAGCGCACCCGCTATCTCGCGTACTACGACGAGTTAACGACGCTGCCCAACCGCCAGCTCTTCAAGGAACACCTCGCCCAGGCGATGGATTCAGCCGACCGCGAGGACTGTCACGTCGGACTGCTCTTTCTCGACCTCGACGGCTTCAAGGAAATCAATGACACCCATGGCCACAGCATCGGAGACAAGTTGCTGCAGCAAGTGTCGGTGCGCTTGCTCGGGTGTGTACGGGGCATTGACCGCATCTCGCGCCAAGCGACGGAAGATCGAGAGTTCCTCTCGCGTCTGGGTGGCGACGAGTTCACGATCCTGCTCGATCGTCTGAATCACTTTTCGGAGGCCGCCATCGTGGCCAGTCGAGTCATAGAAGGCCTTGCCGAGCCTTTTCACATTGAGTCTCACGAGATCCACGTCAGCGCAAGCATTGGCATTGCGATCTACGGCGAGTCTTTGATGTCACTCGACGAACTGCTGCGCAATGCCGACCTCGCGATGTACCACGCCAAGAAAGAAGGCCGCAACAATTTTCAGTTCTTTGAAGCCAGCATGAATGAGACGGTTGTTGCACACACCTCACTCGCACGAGCGTTGAGACGCGCACTCGAACACAAAGAGCTGGAACTTCACTATCAACCCATCGTCGCTGGCGATGGCGAAACGATCGTCGCGGTTGAGTGCCTCGCACGTTGGCACCATCCGACGCGCGGGTACATTGCTCCAGAGCAATTCATCGCGGTAGCCGAGAAGTCGGGGTTGATTGTGGAGCTCGGCGACTGGGTCATCAACGAAGCCTGCGGGCAGTTCGGCCGCTGGAAGAAGCTTGGTATCGAGCCCAAGCGCATGGCCATCAACGTCTCGGGCCAGCAGTTTCGCGACCAGCACATTGTCGGCACGCTCACAGCCTCCGCTCGCGAAGCCGAGATCGATCCGCACTCACTCGAAATCGAGATCACCGAGACTGCGATGATGATCGACGAAGCCGAAGCGCTGCGTTGCCTCACCGAGCTCAAGGCCCTGGGCGTCAGCATTGCACTTGACGATTTCGGGACCGGCTACTCGTCTCTTAGCTACGTAAAACGCTTCCCGGTCGATGCGCTGAAGATCGACCGCTCTTTTGTGGACTCAATCGAGTCCAACCCCGAAGCCAATGCGATCGCGATGGCAATTCTCGCGATCGCGCAACGACTCGGGCTCCGTGTCGTTGCCGAGGGAGTCGAGCACGAGTCCCAGGCAAAACTACTGCGAGAGGAGTCGTGCGAAGAGTTTCAAGGCTTCCTCTACTCGCGCCCGGTTCCGGGTCGTGAAATGACCGAGCTTCTCCGCACCGGCATCGGACAAACCGCCGCCCAAGGCGCGTAAGGCAGCCCCGCCAAGAGCTAGGGCGCGTGCCCAAATCCCATCGAATTCAGTAGCCTCTGGGCGACCCTGTCTCGTCGACGGTCGCGGTACCGAGCGGTGGAATGCGAGTTCGTCCACGGCAGCGACCCCAAACTCGTAAACCAGGGCCCGCTGCTCTTTCACAGACGTTTCCGAACCAGCCGACGAACGGAGGCCATCGCCATGTCCATGCCCAATTTTGCCATGTGGGGCAAAGCGCTAACCGTCATGCCTCGTATCGACAAAAGTGAATGGGACGCGCTCGACATCGTTTCGCGTTGGCTAATCGCGACGCGTTCGGCCGTGATCATCATGACCTTTACGTCCGCTGCGTTTGCCGGACTGCTCGCCTACAAAGACGGCGCATTTGATTGGGTTTTGTGGCTTCTCGTCACAGGCGGCCTCTGCCTCGCCCATGCGACAAACAACATCATCAATGACCTGACGGATCACCATAAGGGTGTCGATAAGGACAACTATTTCCGCACCCAGTACGGCCCACAAACCATCGAAGCGGGCTTCATGACCGTCAAGCAGATGCTCGTCTACGCAGCGGTTACGGGCGGCGCCGCGCTTGCACTCGGTGTGTACCTGGTAATGCTTCGCGGCGAAATTGCCCTGATGCTGCTCGGCGCCGGCGTCTTCTTCGTTCTCTTCTACACCTGGCCGCTCAAATACATCGGGGCGGGCGAGCCCGCCGTGCTCGCGGTCTGGGGCCCTCTCATGGTAGGCGGCGGCTACTACATCATTACTGGCGTCTGGAGCAACGAAGTCGCTGTCG
Source organism: Myxococcota bacterium (assembly GCA_047619425.1). Classification (GTDB taxonomy): domain Bacteria; phylum Myxococcota_A; class UBA9160; order UBA9160; family UBA4427; genus DUBZ01. The sequence goes on along the minus strand of JBLHOB010000386.1, from coordinate 1,459 downwards.
CGAGCATCGCCTACGCCCTGGGTCCAACGGCTGTGCTCTTTGGCAAGCATATCGACAAGCTCGATGCGGATGAAGAAAAGAAGATTCGCACCCTTCCTGTGATCCTCGGGGAGAAGCTTTCTCGCCACTGTGTCGTCGGCATGTTGGTTCTACAATTTTTCGTTGTCGCCTATCTAGTGGCTACGGGTTACTTCCATCCCATCATGTTGGGTGTACTCGCTGCAGCCCCATCACTCAAGCAAGTACTTCGGGTTTACCGACACCCGAGGCCGAGCAGTCCTCCGAAGGAGCTTCCGGATGGTGTCTGGCCCCTCTACTTCGTCGCGACCGCGTTCTGGTACAACCGCCGCTTTGGCATCTTGTTTCTAGTCGGCTTGATCATCGACACGGCACTCTCCTAGCGCGTGGGGCGATGCGTCTGCGCGCGCGCTTGAGGCGACCACCGCCGAGATCACCGGCTCCGGTGCGTCGCGAAAAATCCCGCAATAGTGTTTTTATTGGGATATTTTTCATACGCCAAACAATTGCGCGTCCCTCGCCAATTGGCATAAATGGTGTTCAGCATCAGCCCGTTACCCAAAAGCCTGCCGGCTCGCGAAACTTCTCCGTTTCTCAAGTGATTCATCCTACCTACCGATGGTGGACCTATGCAGACTGAAACACCCGAACAGCGACAGTACCGCCGGCACGCATGGCGATTGTCTTGCGAGTTCAGCTCCGACACCGGAGCGCAGCGTGGTTTTATCACAAACGTTTCGGCGCGCGGCTTTTTCATTCAAACTCGCGCAAAGCTCGAAGCCGGCACCGAAGTCGTCGTCGTCATCACAAGTGAGTCCTCGCCGCCCATTTCGGTCACGGGTACGGTCGCGCGTTCTCGACGCCCGCATCACTCGATGGCGTCGATTGAACAGCCCGGCCTGGGCGTGCAAATCGCTTCTGCGACCGAAGACTACTACCAACTCGTCCTCGATCTCGAGGAAAAGTAGTAAGCCAGTCTCCGGGTTTTCGATTCGCACCCCCTTCGACAGAACCGCATTGCCCGCTATTTGATCCGATCCAGTCGTGGAGCGTAAAGGCATCGTTCTGCCTTGAACGAAGCTTTGTCCAAGGCGTGCGCGTACGGTACTCACGATTTTTGGGGAGCTTGATGAGCGAATGGACGGCGCGTCTATCGATGGCATCCTGCCAAAGAACGACGAAAGTCGAATCTACTTCGAGCAGTCGACCGAGTAGTAAGCCTCTCGCGCTCATTGAACAGTCGCGGCGAGGGCGTAAGTCTCTCCAACGAGCCGTTCTACGACGAGTCGACACACCCTGCTCCCCCTCGAAGCCACACCAGATCCGTTAGACTGCTCTTCGCGCCGGTACTACTCGAACACAACATCCACACTGTGCTTAAACTATTTTGCTCTTGAATTCAGTCTATTTAAGGGTCACGCCGAACGTCACGGCTTAAGCC
>JBLHOB010000385.1:0-3944 GCA_047619425.1 Myxococcota bacterium | reverse complement strand
GCCATTTGATCAACACCAGCAGCGTCAATGGATTTTGGGCCTCGCTGGGGCCGGCAACCGCTCACACCTCGTACAGTGCGGCGAAGTTTGCCGTGAAGGGCTTTACCGAAGCGCTGGTGAACGATTTTCGTCTCAATGCCCCCCACGTAGGAGTGTCCCTTGTCATGCCGGGGCATGTGGGAACGTCGATCTTGATCAACTCGCGCAAGATGCTCGGACACGATCCGAAGGAGATGACGTCGGAACAACTCGATGCTGCGCGAGACCGGATGTCGGCGCTTGGTGTCGACGCCTCTGGCGCGACGGATGATGAAATGCGCCAAGGTCTCCAAGAGATCGGGGAAAAGTTTCGCGACGATGCTCCGATGACGGCAGCGGAGGCGGCGACTATCATTCTGAACGGGGTACGCGAACAGCGTTGGCGGATCCTGGTCGGCAACGATGCGATTGCGCTCGACCGCCTCGTTCGCGAGGACCCCGAGAACGCTTACGAGCCCGAATTCATGGAGCGACTGCGGGCGAAGACGAACTGGAACCTCGGTATCTAAGTGGCAGTAATTTTCGCGGCATCCCTGTCGTATTTGGGGCTAGACGCCCTTACACCAAACTGATCCGTAGCCTTTTGGAGGCCATAGAAGAATGGAACGCGCACTCCCCCCCCAGTGTCACGATCTCCCCGGCTCAGCGCGGGCGCGCAACTGGCTTGCTTTTGCCGCTGCCTTGACGCTGTGTGTCACGATTATTGCAGGTGTCTTAGTTGCCCAAGCCGCCAGTGTAAATGAGACCTCGTTTGCTGCGGGCGGCCAAAGCGATCACGCTGCGACGAGCACACGCGAAGCTAGGTTTTAAGGGCATTGCGACGGGGAGCGCGAGACGTGTCTTGGTGCGCTTCCGGGCCGGCGTTTCAATCGCACCGGACAGCTTGCCCGTCAGGACGTCGTCGCACTCGAGTTTGCCCTGAATCGGCCCGTGGGCCGAGAGGCTGGTAGCGTTCGAATATGGATTTTTCTGATTCGGACGACATCGTTGGCATCCGCGAATCGGCGGCACTACTCGCAGGTCAGTACGACGACGACTACTGGCTCGACCACGATGAGAATAAGAAGTTCCCTTGGGACTTTTATAATGCCTTTGCCGAAGCGGGATGGATGGGCATTGTGATCCCCGAAGCCTACGGTGGTGCTGGCCTAGGCATCGTTGAAGCATCGACCCTGCTGCGAGAAGTTGCAGGCAGTGCTGGCGCCATGAATGCCGCCTCGTCGCTCCACCTCTCGATCTTCGGCATGGGCCCGGTCATTCATCACGGTTCCGAGGCAATGAAGGAGCGCTACCTCCCGAGCACTGCGACGGGTGAGCTGCACGTGTCTTTCGGAGTCACCGAGGATGATGCCGGCACGGATACCTCGCGTATCCGCACGGCTGCCGTACGTACCGATAGCGGCTGGATCGCCAACGGCAAAAAGATCTGGAACACAAAGGCCCAGCAATCGCAGAAAGTCTTGCTGCTCGCCCGCACGACGCCGCGTGAAGAGTGCAAGCGCAAGCTCGATGGTTTGACGCTCTTCTTGGCGGATCTCGACCCGGCGCATTGCGAGATTCGCGAAATTTCAAAGCTTGGTCGCAACGCAATCAATTCGAACGAGTTGTTCATCAACGACCTGCCAATTGAAGAGGCGGACGTGGTGGGTGAAGTGGGTCGGGGGTTCTACCAGTTGCTCAATGGGCTCAATCCCGAGCGCATCCTGCTCGCGGCAGAAGCCTGCGGCATCGGCTTTCGTGCCATTAAACTCGCGACGGCGTACGCCAAGGAGCGCACGGTCTTTGATCGTCCAATTGGACAGAATCAGGCAATCGCGCATCCGTTGGCAGACTCGTACAGTGAGTTGCTTGCGGCCGAACTGATGTGGCAACAAGCAGCGTGGCTGTACGACAAGGGCGAGCCGGCGGGCCCTTCGGCCAATATGGCAAAGTTCCGGTGCGCCGAGGCAAGCTTTCGAGCCTGTGATCGTGCATTGCAAACCTTTGGCGGCTTCGGCTACGCCCGGGAATACCACGTCGAACGCTACTGGCGCGAAGCCCGATTGATGCGCCTGGCCCCGATTTCACAAGAGATGGTGCTCAATTACGTGGCCGAGCACGTGCTCGAACTCCCCCGAAGCTATTAGGGGCGCTCTTTTGTCTGCGACGGCTGCCACGGCTGTAGAAGCCCGCGTGCTATCTCAGGCCCTGAACCTCCTGGACGCCGGCAAATGCTGCGAGTCGACGCAGGCAACCGTCGAGTGCCTTCATGCGCTGGGCGGAGGCCGCGACCCCCTCTTCCCACCACAGCCCCTTCACCTCGAGTACGCCTTGCTTGCGATGGGCCTTCAAATCGATGCGGCCGGTGAGGCGCTCGCCTTCTAGAATTGGCAGCACGTAGTAGCCGTACTCACGTTTCGCTTCGGGGACGAATACTTCAATGCGGTAATCAAAACCAAACAACCACGACATGCGTTTTCGGTCGCGGATCAAAGGGTCAAACGGGCTCAACAGCCGCATGCCTCTCGAGGGCGCTTCCGCAGCGGCAGCGCTCTCAATAAATTCGGGCAGTGAGACTCGGGCTCTCGGAGTGCTGTCGTCGGCTGTTTCGATCGTGACGTCAATCAATGCGCCAATCGCGCGCTGCTCTTCGACCCAGGCCTTTACGGTGTTAGTCGAATGGGAGTTCCAGAAACCGGCGATTTCAACGGGAGTTGCCGCACCAAGGCGCACCAAGGCTTCGCGACACTTCCAGTCAACGCTCTTGGCAAAGCTCACTTTCTTTCTTCGATGTTTGGCGGGCGCAACGTTTTCCATCAGATCGTAGACTTTCTCGAAGCGCTCGCGCCGCGTGATGGCGAGCTCTCCTGTGCGCCACAAGAACTCAAGCGCCGTCTTCTCGTGTGCCCAATCCCACCACGGGCCACGCTTGACACCGTTTTTGTTATCGAAGTCGCGCGTGCGAAGTGGGCCCTCCGATTTGATGCGGTCGCGTACTGCCTTTAGGACTTGTTCCGGCTTGGGGCCCAGTCGTTTCTTCCAGCGCGGACCATTTAGTTTCTTTCGCGTTGCATCAAAACGGTGCTGCCAATGGGGCAAGTGAGTGATCGGCAGGATGCAGGCATCGTGAGTCCAATGCTCAAACAATGCCCTGTCCTCTTCAACCAACTCGAAGAGCATCTCACGCTGGTAGCCGTCATGACGCGAGAACAAGATCATGTGATGCGCGCGTTCGACGATGTTGATCGAATCAATCTGAAGGTACGCAAGCTGTTCAATCAAAGAGAGCAGCTGCGCCTTGTCGAATGCACCGCGCGGGGTGGCTGCAAGCCCGAGGCGCCCAAGCAACCAGCGCCTCATCGGACGATTTGAGATGTGCTCCACAGCGAGGGATTCTCCGAGCCGGTTACTAAGGCAGAACGGTGGTTATGCGTTTGCCCGCAATCCTTCATAGGTGTAGATGCCGGTCGCGTGTCCATCACTCCATTGAAACTGCAAGGCATAGCGTCCAACCGTGTGATAGCTCGAGGCGACCACGTCCGTATCGACGTCATCAATTTTCAGCAGCTGCTCGCCGGTGAGCTCGTGCACACACGACGCACACGGGCATTCGGCGCGGAGGTCGAATGCACTGACGTCGGTTTCGAGTCGGTCGCGCCAAGTGATAGAGACGCGGCGCCCTCCATCCGCCAAGCGTACTTCTGCGGGTAACGGCGTCATCTTTATATCTCCTTGTCGAGCGATTTGGGTCGCTCGACTTTGTGGGGCAAGCGTCCTGAGGACGACCGAGCATATCGAGCCCTTCGAGTGCCCGCGATGAAAACCGTCAAAGCATTAGAGATTGGGAGCATGGTTTTGCCCAGTCGCTACCCTTGCGCGAGGCCTCGAGCCTATAGGAGAACGACCATGGTCTTGCTCAATCCCAA
>JBLHOB010000384.1:0-3955 GCA_047619425.1 Myxococcota bacterium | reverse complement strand
CCGTCGACGTGCGCGACCACCATGCCTTCGAGTTCGATAATGCTGCGGAACTCGGCCGAGGTGCGCACCGAGTACTGGACGCGTTCGCCTTCAATTGCACCGGCAGGCAGTTCGACGTGTTCGCGTCGGAGCGCGTTGAGGACATCCACCGCGGAGAGCTCTCGTGCGCGCAACGCGTCGCCGTTGAGCCAAATGCGGATATTGCGATCCTGACGTCCAAACACTGCAACGCCGGCGATGCCGGGGATCGATTCGAGGTAGGGATTGACCCGCCGACGCACAAATTCGCTGGCTTCTACGGCAGACGTGTTGATCTTGAGCGGGATCCACAAGATGGGTTGATCGTTGGGGTTAAAGTTGTCGACGACTGGCGCGTCGAGTTCGCGGGGGAGGTCGCGTCGGGCCTGGGCAACTTTGTCTCGGACCTTTTGCGAGGCGATGTCGAGGTCGGTGCCGAGCTCGAACTCCACTTCGATCATGGAAGAGCCGCGAAAGCTCGTCGAACGAATGTTCCGAACGCCACCCACGGTGTTCAAGTACTCTTCGAGCACATCGGTGACATCTTCTTCCATGCCTTCGGGCGTCGCGCCTTCGAGGGTCGAACTCACCGTCAGGATTGGAAACTCCATGTTCGGGTACTGGTCGACCCCGAGACGGTTGTAGCCAAGCACGCCAAAGACGATCAGCGCGAGGATCATCATCCAGGTGAGGATGGGGCGTTCAATTGAAATGTCGGAAAGGCTCATTGCAGGCTCCCGGTGTCGAGAGTGCTCGCGCCCACTGCGACAGCAGCTGGAGAGCCGTCTGCATTGCGGACCATGACACTGATCCCGTCATCGAGCCGAGTCTGTCCGCGGACGACGACGAAGTCCCCGTGGTCGATGCCCGTGCGGATCTCAACGAAGCCGTCACTTGTTACGCCGGTTTCGACCTGGATACGGCTGACACGATCGTCGGAGCCGAGACGAAAGACCACCGTCCCGTCAGCACGCTGCACGATCGCGTCCTGCGGCACCGACACAATTCCGGTTCGTTCGCTCACGCCGAGGTCCGCGTGCGCAAATAGACCCGGTCGAATACGACCTTCGGGGTTGGGGAGCTCGGCCTTTACGCGCAGCGTGCGCGTGCGTGGGTCGATCGTGGGCGAGATCATGCTGACCTTGGCGAGAAAAACTTCGTCGGGGAAGGGCGCAATCGAAACGACAACGCTGTGGCCGATGGCAACTTTCGAGGAGTCAACTTCGGCCAACGTGAATTCAACTTCGATGGGGTCGAGGGCGACGAGGTCGAAGAGCGCGGTGCCCGTGGTGAGGTACTCACCGACGCTTACGTGTCGCCGCGCGATGAGCCCGTCAAAGGGAGCGCGCACCGTTGAGTCTTTGACAGCGCGTTGCGCCAGACCCAGTCGTGCCGTTGCACCCAAGACCGCCGAACGAGCGAGTGACTCTCGCGTCTTGTCTTCGTCGAGCCGCGCCTCAGACGCCGCGTTGCCCTTGCTTAGGCTCTTGGTGCGTTTGTAGTTGCGACGTGCCACTGCGAGCTCTGCCTTCGCTTCGGCCACGTGCGCTGCGGCGTTTTGGAGTTCGAGTTCGCGGCGTTCGGGGTCGATGACGAGCAATACATCGCCCATTGCGACTGCGTCGCCTTCGCGTGTCTGCAGTTCGGTTACCTGACCGTCGACTTGCGCGGCAATGGTCGCGTCTGCTTTGGCCGTGAGTTGGCCGGTGGCTTCAATGCGATCAACGACGTCTTGATAGATTGCGGGGGCAACCATCACCGGCGGGCGCAACACCGCTGCGGCCTTGACTTCTTCTTCTTTCTCACTGCACCCCATGACGGTGCAAAGCACGAGTGCCGCCATCGCGGTGGACATGGCTTTCGCCGGTGCGTTTAAACTTAAATTGGCCATCGTTACTGCTCCTGTCTTTCATTGCTAGCGCTGCTTTGGTCTGCGCTTTGATTGCTTGTGCGGGACTGCCGCTTTGCTGCGGGGGTTAACCAACCGCGAACAATTCCTTCGATGCTTTGGTCCAAAAGTTCTTCTTTCCATTCGACGTCCGGGCGCAGGACGCGCATTGAGACAATTCCGTGCACCATCGTCCAGATGGCCTGGCGCAGGGCATCGAGGTCACCGAGTTCGATCCACTTGCGCTCGGCAATTTGCTGGGCCGGGATCTCCATCAGGCGCCGCGCCTCTTCCGAAGCTTCGGTGGCCGCGGTGTGTTCTTCGCGGACTTGCATCAGCAGCTGATAGTGGGTTGGGTTGCGGAGGCCAAAGAGTGCAAATGCGCGCGTGAGCGCCCGCAAATTTTCGACGGGGTCCTCGACAAGAGGAACGCGTTTGAGATCCTGGGCGAGCAGGGTGAGCCGTTGCTCGAGCAACGCGTCGATCAGTCCATCCTTGTCTTTGAAGTGGTGATAAATCGTGGGGGCGCTGTAGCCGCAGCGATCGACAAGTTCGCGCACCGAAAAGCTGTTGTTTCCCGAGGCGAGCAGCAGCGCTTCGGTCGCGTCGAGCACCGTTTTTCGCGTTTGCTCGCGTGTTTGGGATCTGCGCTCTTGCGCGGTGTGGGCGGACATGAAGCAACCTTGGGCGCCGGTTGGCGGAAGTGTGGTATCTCGAGAGGGGCGCCCCTCGGGTTTCTTCTTGTAACTACTTGGAAAAACGACGAATAACGTCTTGAAGGCGTTATAACACCGTTAAACCGACCGTTGAAATAGCACAGAGTTTCGAGTTGGCAAAGGGGATCCGTGCGACCGGCGATCGGTAGAACGTTAGTGTTGGCCAGCGCAGGTCGAGTCGGTGGATTGTTTACGGGGGGCGAGCCGTGTCGAGGGAAATGCCGCGTTGCAGCCGAGGCTGGAAGTCGCGAGGGGGCGGCAGCGCTGCGGGCACAATGGGGATTTTGACCGCAGTGCTTCTGTCCGGGCTTTCGGCGACAGCCGAACCTTTGTTCGAACTCACGTCGATTGAAAACGCGGGGCGGGCAGTCGCCGCGCGGGTCGCTGACCTCGACGGCGACGGCCGCAGTGATTTGATGGTCGTGTCCATCGCAGGCATGCCACCCAACGAAACCCGTGAGATTCGCGTTTTTGTTCAAGGCGACGATGGCAAGTTGCCACTTGTCGCGAGTCACGTCATCCCGGTTCCGACGCTCAGCGGTGTCTATGACCTTGCCGACGTCATGCCCTGGCCGGGAGTTGAGCTTGTGGTGTTGCGAACCGACGGCGTGCGCATCCTTTCTCTTGCTAGCAACGACGCCCCCCACCGCGACGTGCTCGTACCCGAAGGAGGGACGATCGTCCCGGCAGAAGACGAGCGGGGCTTCGAGCCGATAAAGCTTGTCTACGACGACTTTGGGGCGGCGGGCGATCCACCGTGGATCTTGATCCCGCAGTTTGGCCGGGTCGTCGCGATGACAGCCGAGGGGGTTGTAGAGGCATCCTTCGACGTGGGACGCAGGACCAACTACTACATCATCCCGAGAACGAGTTTGTTCTCGGCGGAAAGCGACGTGCAGCTATTTGTCGACATCCCAAAGCTTGCGGTAGGCGACGTCGACGGCGACGGAGCAGTCGATGTTGTTTCGTCTACCCGACATGAACTCCGGGTTTTCAAGCGGCGGGTGGACGGTGGGTACGATACGGCGCCGAGTCGAAAGATTGCACTTGGTCTCGTGACTTCACGCGATCACATTCGCGGTACAGGAGGAGTCGCGAGCGAGTTTGCCGACGTCAACAAGGACGGCCGGCTCGACCTCATGGTCTCCCACGTCGAGGGCAGCATTAGCGACGCGACAACCACGACCTACGTCATGCTCAACCGCGAGGGGGGCTGGGCGCTGGACGCGCCGGACTCGACGTTTACGTCACATGCGGCGCTTGCGAGCGATACGCTCATCGACATCGACGGTGACCAAGCCGCCGAGTTGCTGCGGATCCGCGTGAAGTTCAG
>JBLHOB010000383.1:0-3985 GCA_047619425.1 Myxococcota bacterium | reverse complement strand
CTCGCGGAAACGGACCAGGTTTGCCTTGGCCTCCTCGGCCTGGGTGCGCACGGCCTCGAGCTCCGTCTCGGCGCGTTCGAGATCCTCGAACAAAACCTGCTTGTGGGAGATCAGGGTAAGCGAGGCTTCCTCATCTCCCCGGGCCAGTGCTCGCCGCGTTTCATCGTGGAGCCGTGCGATTTCGACCCGGCGCTCAGCGATCTCGCCGTCGAGCTTGCTTCGCATAAACAGGATACCCGCGACGGCTTGCTTCAGTTCGCGGTATTGCGTGACGCGCCCGCGAATCGCCTGTTCGTAGATTGCCTCGGGGCTTTCGAGTTCGCGATCGCGAACCCAGACCGAAAACCAGCCTCGCATGAGGCTTCGCAGTCGGCCGAATACGCTCGCAGATTTTGTTCCACTCATTGGGTGTGTCTCCTTGGGTTGGTGTGCTTTCCGGCGCGATGGTTCCTAGGGCTGAACGTCATAGTAAGTTCAGGTTCTCTAGTTCTTTGGTTCGCTCTCGTTGTTTGTCGTGGAAGTTGCCGCCGCTTCAGCACCCGACGCGCCTTGCTCCAATCGCAAGTTCAGTTCGCGGATCTTCTGTTGCAGGCTTTGGCGCACCATGCCGATGTCCCGCGCGGTTTGAGAGACGTTGCCGTCGTTGCGGTCGAGTGCACTCAACAAGAATTCTCGCTCAAAGCCTTCGACCATCTGCTTCTTTGCGTCGGCAAACGTTGCGTCGGCTGCGATGGACGTCGCCGTAGTCCCCACTGCCACAGACGTTGATTGTGCGCCGAGTTGTAGGTCGAACTCTTCGATCTCTTCACCGCTTGAGAGCACGGCGGCTTGTTCGAGCAAGTTGCGCAGCTCACGCACGTTGCCCGGCCAGTCGTGATGAAGCAGTCGCGACATCGCACCGGGTGCAAGGCCCTTCTTCTCACGTCCGAGGCGCTCGGCGACTTGTCCGAGGAACCGGTCGCACAAGGAGGGGAGGTCTTCGCTGCGTTCGCGCAAGGGTGGCAACTCGAGCTGCACGACTTTGAGTCGGTAGTAGAGATCTTCACGGAAGCGCCCAGCGGCAACTTCTTCTTCGAGATTGCGGTGTGTTGCAGCAACCACGCGCACGTTGACCTCAACGCTATTGGCACCACCTACTCGCTCGAACTTTTGCTCTTGCAGCACGCGCAGCACTTTGGCTTGGGTGTCTGCCGCCATATCGCCGATTTCGTCGAGAAAGATGGTCCCACCATCAGCCAACTCAAAGCGACCTTCTCTGCGTTGGTCTGCGCCGGTAAATGCGCTCTTCTCGTGGCCAAAGAGTTCGCTCTCGACCAGATCTTGATTGATGGCCGCGCAATTGACTGCGACAAAGGGCCGGTCGCGGCGTCCGCTTGTGGTGTGCAGCGCCTGGGCGACGAGTTCTTTGCCTGTGCCACTTTCGCCGCGGATCAAAACCGTGAGGTCGGTTTCAGCCACCTTCTGAATGGTCTCGTACACCTTTCGCATACCGGGGCTGGTGCCAATAATGTTTTCAAAGCCAAACTCGCGCTGCACGCGTTCGAGCAGAAGCCGATGCTCTCTTGCGAGGCGGTAGCGATCGAGCGCACGTCGCACGACGACGCGGATCTCGTCGTTGTCGAAGGGCTTTGGGATGTAGTCCTCGGCACCGGCCTTAATCGCTTGTACGGCGATCTTCTCCGAACCGTGGGCGGTGATCATCACTACAGCGGTGTCTGTTCGCAGCGCCTTGGCGCGCTCGAGCACCGCCATGCCGTCGGCTCCGCGGCCAAGAGCCAGATCGGTAAGAACCAAATCATAAGTCTGCTCCTCGAGCAGCTTAATGGCGCTGTCACCGTCTTCGGCCAACACGACGTCGTAGCCTTCGCGCCCGAGCAAGCCCTTCAAGGCGAGCCGAATTGCGCGTTCGTCTTCGACGATCAGGATCTGGGGTTTCACGAGAGGTCACCTTTCGAGGTCGCGGTGCCGTAGCCGGCGGGTCGCTTTGGGAAACTCAATACGAACTCTGCGCCTTCACCCGGGCCTTCGGACACTTCAATGGCACCACCGTGGGCGGCGACGAGCTTTCGCGTGATCGCGAGCCCGAGCCCGGTTCCGTTGCGCTTGTCTGTATAGAAGGGCGTAAAGATCCGACTGCGCGTTGCTTCGTCGATGCCGTGGCCGTTGTCGCGCACGCGCACCCAAACTTTATTGCCCGCGAGATTCTCTCCCATCGACACGTGAATGGTTGGCGCTTCGATGCCCGCCTCAGTGAGTGCGTCAAAGGCATTGCCAACCAGGTTGATCATGACGCGGCGCAACTTCTCGGCGTCCCCGAGCATCGTGCCGTCCGAATCAAACTCGCGCACGATCTCAACGCCCTCGCGGTCACCGCGCTCGCGAAACGTTTCAATCGCACTTTCGAGGACGTCCAACATGCGGACGGGGGCTTTGCGAAACTCTTCTTCCCGGCCAAAGCGAAGCAAGTGCGAGATCGACCGCTCAACGCGTTCGAGCTCGACGAGCGCCACCTGGGCGTACTCTTCGTTATCCACCGACTCGGGGTCTTCGCGCATTTGCTGCAGCAAGCTCTTGGCCGCCGTAATCGGGTTGCGGATCTCGTGGGCAACCGAAGCCGACAGCACCTCGAGACTGCGCGCGTGGTCGTCAGCGATTTCGCGGCGCTCCTGACTCACGTTGGCGTGAATGTTGCGGCCGACTTCTTGCTCGACCAAGCGCTCGCGCAACTGGGGTTCGACCAGGAGTGCAAACAGCCGGCGACCAAACTTCATTCCCCAGAAAATCAGTGCGATCACACCAAGCGGCGAGACGAAGATGAGGAGCAACATGACGACGAACCCCATCTTGCCTGCGCGAAGCAACAGCTCGGCGCGGTGTTCGGCATCAATGCGCGCATCGCGATGGCTGCGCTCTTCTTCGGAGATGTACTCCTCACCCTCAGGTTCAGTGTTGTAGAAGACGTCGCGATCGCGAAGATCTGCGTCGTCATCGTCGAACCATTCCGACTCGCTTTCGCGATGACGGCTGCGCCCACGTTTGCGCGCTCTCGACTTGCTGCGCGCTCTATTCCATTTCGACATCTGCGCATCCTCCGACTGGGGCGGGCTGATCTTTGGGTCTCTTGTCTCAAGCTCAAGCGTATCTAGAATTGAAAGCTCTTGTTGCATGGTTCGATTCATGCTCGGGCCTCCCGGGTGCCGGATGTCTTGGGAAGCGTCAGCAGGAACTCCGTGCCGGTACCCGGGTCTGCCTGCACTTCGATGCTGCCACCGTGGGCTTCGACGACCTTTTTCGACAGTGCGAGCCCAAGGCCTGTGCCATCGGACTTGGTTGTATAGAAAGGATCGAAAATTCGCTCTCGCACCAACGCGTCCATTCCCGGCCCGTTGTCGCGTATGCGCAACCAGACATCGCTGCCCGCGAGGTTCTCCCCCGCCATCAACACGAGGCAAGGCTTAGGCGTGCCGACCTCTTCAAATGCATCGAGGGCATTTCGAACCAAGTTGACAATGACGCTTCTAAGCTTTTCGACGTCACCGCGCATGACACACGGCGCGGTCGCTTCAAAGTCGACTTCGACCTGAAGCTCGCCAACCCGGTCGCGCAGCGACTCAAGAGCCGAGTCGACGACGTCCTCAAGTGCCAACGTCTCGAAGCGAAACTCTTCCTCCCGGGCGTACTTCAACAAGTGAGAGATCGAACGCTCGACGCGATCGAGTTCCTCAAGAGCGACGCGGGCATACTGAATGTTGTCGCCCGAAACCGGGTCTTCGCCCATCTGCTGCACGAGGCTCTTTGCGGCGGTTACGGGGTTGCGAATCTCATGTGCAATTGAAGCGGTTAGATTTTCAAGCGAGCGAGCGCTTTCGTGCTCAGCCGCATCGAGGCGAGTCGCACCTTTTTCAACGTGCTTATCCAACTCTTCCTTGATCCAGCGATTGCGCAGGCCGGGCGCCACGATGGCGGTCACGTAGTGAAGCGCCAG
>JBLHOB010000382.1:0-3989 GCA_047619425.1 Myxococcota bacterium | reverse complement strand
GTGCTCGACCCCGGCAAGCTCGAGCCCGAGGTTTTCGACGTTTGGAATGCGACCGGCGCCAACCAGGATGATGTCCGCTTCGACGACTTCGCTCTTTCCGGCGCGCGTGATGTGCAGCCGCTTGGCCATGCCCGGCGCTGCAGCTGCTTCGACGGAGTCGATTGCCGTGTCGAGCGCAATATCGACACCGTCTTTGAGCAACGCCGCATGCAAGACCGCCGCGGCATCCGGGTCTTCCCGGGTCAAGAACTGATTGGCCTGCTCGATCAACGTGACCTTGCTGCCGAAGCACGCAAACGACTGGGCGAGTTCGCAGCCGATGGGTCCGCCGCCGATGACGGCGATGCTCTTGGGGAGTTCGGTGAGAGAGAAAATGTTTTCGTTTGTGTAGTAGCCCGCATCGGCAAGTCCCGGAATCGGTGGGACAAAGGGGCGAGCGCCCGTTGCGATGACGGCCTTCTTGAAATTCAGCGTTGTCCCGGAAACTTCGACTTGGTTGCGCGAGATGAACTTGCCATCGCCGATGAATACGTCGACGCCGAGTTCGTGTTGGAAGCGCGCGGCCGAGTCGTTGACGCTGATGCGAGCACGAATCTCTCGCAGGCGTTCCATGATCTTTGGGAAATCGACGCTCACGGCGTCGCTGTCGACGTTCACGCCAACTGCGCCCGCACTGCGAATGTCGCCGATTGCGTGGGCCGAGCGCAAAAGGGCCTTCGATGGCACGCAGCCCGAATTTAGGCAATCGCCGCCGAGGAGCGCTCGCTCAATCAACGCGACCTTCGCACCGAGTCCGGCTGCGCCGGCTGCCGCCACAAGCCCCGCTGTCCCGCCACCGATGACGACGAGGTTGTAGCTCGAAGCGGGCTCGGGATTGACCCAGTCGCTGGGATGAACATTGGCGATCAGGGCCTGGTTGTGGACATCGAAGGGCGGAAGCTCGATGGCCTCCACAGCTTGCTTGGTGGTCATGGAGAGGTGTACCTCGGTTGGTGTGTCGGGTGGTTCAATCTGCTGGTTCAGCGCTCGGGGTGCTCTCCGCCAGCGCTTTTCGCGCCAACCGGGTTACGACGGCGGTCACGCCGATCGTGGCGAGCAGGCCGAGCCCAAGGACAGCGTATTCGGCTGCGCCCTTGTCCGGGGCGGCACCTGCCGCAAACGCGGCTGCGTCTCCTGCGATCTTGCCGTAGTAGACATAGAGAAGTGTTCCCGGGAACATGCCGACCGACGCCATCAGGTAGTCGCGAAAGCTCACCCGGGTAAGTCCGAGGGCGTAGTTCATGAAGTTGAACGGGAAGGCGGGGGATAGCCGCAGCAAGAGCACGATCTTAAAGCCCTGGTCGGCGACCGCGGCATCGAGAGCGGCAAAGCGCGGATGCTGGCGCAGCTTGTCTTCAATCAAGTTTCGCGCCACGTAGCGAGCACCCAGAAAAGCAAGCGAGGAGCCGATAACTGCGGCAATGAAGACGTAGATCGTTCCCTGTACGACGTCGAACAGCGCTCCCCCCGTCAGGGTGAGAAGCGCGCCTGGAAGAAACGCGATGACTCCAACGACGTAGGCGCCGATAAAAACAATCGGTCCAAGGGTGCCTAGGCTCTCTACGTACTTGGACAACTCAGGCACGTAGCCGCCGAGTTGCTTCGAGACAATAAAGAGCAGAGCAAGAACTGCGATCCCGATGATGGTTTTAGTGAGGTTGCTGCGACCGGGTGTTTCGGCTGCAGCCGTTTCTTCTGTCATCAATCATTGTCCTTGAGTGCGCCGCCGCAGCTCGAACCCGCACCGGCGGTGCAGCCAAAGCAGTGTTCAGCCGTTGCGACGGTCTGCCCGTCAAATACATCAAAACGATCGAAGTCCCAAATCGTCTTCTCGGGGCCGGTGGTAGCGATTTCGAGCTGTTGGTTGAAGTCGCAGTCGTAAATTGTCCCGTCGTACGCGACCGAGACTAACTCCCGACACATCAAACTCGAAATCGTTGCGGGATTAAAGTGATTGACGAGCAACGAGGCGTAGGCCTCCGCTTCGCCGTCACGTGCGAGGTCGTGAGCAAAGCGCTTGATAGGCATGTTGGTGATGGTGAGCAGGCGATTGAAGTGGATGTCAAAGCGCCGGCCAAGTTCGTCGCGATACTGGGCTTCGAGCTCGGCTTGTGAAGGCGGCAATGAAGCGCCACCGGGGTTGTAGACCAAGTCAAGGACAAGGCCGCTGTCGGCTTGGCCGTAGCCCAAGGCGGTCAGCATTCGGAGCCCTTCTATGCTCTTGTCGAAAACGCCGCGACCGCGTTGGTTCTCGACGTTCACTGCGGTGTAGCAGGGAAGCGACGCGACGATGTCAACGCGATTGTCTGCGAGGAACTGTGCAGTGGTTTCCTGGCCGGGTTCAAACAGGATCGTGAGATTGCAGCGATCAATCACCCGGCGGCCTAGGGCGCGCGCCTTCGCAACGAGCTCGCGAAAGTGCTCACTCATTTCGGGGGCGCCGCCGGTGAGGTCGAGTGTTTCGATCTCTGGGTTGAGAGCCAGCAATTCGAGCACACGTTCGATCGTGGCGGCATTCATCGCTTCGGTGCGATTCGGGCCGCTCTCGACGTGACAGTGATGGCACGCGAGGTTGCAGCGTTTCGTTACGTTCAATTGCAGGGTCGTGCACCGGCCGCGGAGAAGTCCGCTGGTTGTACCCTCGGCGCGATTGATGGCGGCGTCGAACGTGAGCCGAGCCGTCTCGTCAGAATCAATTAACAACAAGAGCTCCCTTCCTCGGTCGGCTCGCGCGTGAATAGTTCGAGCCTTGGGTCTCGCGCGGATCGCGAGGGGTGCTGCGATAGCAATCGAATTCGCCACGCTGCGCTTCGGGGACGTCGACTCGCGGCGGGCCCGGGATGATTTGCTCTGCGTAGGGTGCGCCGGGGGCGTCGTCTCGGGCGAGACACAACATGTCGGTCGTCATGTCGACTCCGATTACACGGCCCGTTGGTCCAACGATCTGTGAAGCGATAAAGAAAATCTTGCCGCCGCCACTTCCGAGGTCGAGTACGCGATCGCCTTCATTGACGTAGCGCGAAGGGTCGCCGCAACCATAGTCGCGCTCCAACACTTGCTCGGGAATGATTTTCAAGTAGCGCGGATCGTAGTCGACGGGACAACACCGTGCGGCTTCGCGCGTCTTCGCTGCCTTGCTGTAGCGCTCCGACGTCGCTTGCTCGCGAGTGGGGAGTTGTGAGGGAGTCGACATTGATTTGGCATTCCTTATAGTGCCGCACCGTGATGAACCAAACTTGCTTGCCCATCGAGGCACCTGATGGGTCGCAGAGATTACGCGCGCCGGAGTCCGGCGGTTCCATAAATCGTTGGGGATCATAGAGCATGGAATCACGGGGCAATGGTGCCTGAGCTGCGCGAATGCGGGAAGCGGTGCGATCCCCTGAGGGTAGCGCCCGACGGCCCAAGAGCCCTTCGCTATAGTCGCAGCCGCGTCAGGTTTTGGGGAGACAATCAACTCCCTTGAATCGACAACAATATGTGACGCCGATGTCGGGTGCGTACCCGGCTGCCGGCGGGCGGGCGGGCTCGATGTTCGCGCGACCAACTTCCCCCTAAAGAGCGAAAGGACATAGAAGATGAGCGATATCAGTTATGCAGATCGAGTGGCGATTATCACCGGTGCAGGCGGTGGTCTCGGCAAGACCTATGCGATGGAATTTGCGCGACGCGGGGCGCTTGTCGTCGTAAACGACTTGGGTGGCTCGTCCGACGGTACGGGTGCCGGCTCAACTCCGGCCGATGACGTCGTCAAGCTGATTACGGAAGCTGGCGGCAAAGCGGTCGCGAATCACGACTCTGTTGCGACGCCCGAAGGGGGCGAGGCCATCGTTCAGTGCGCTCTCGACAACTTTGGCAAAGTAGACATCGTCGTCAACAACGCGGGCATCTTGCGCGACAAGACGTTTGTGAAGCTCGAGCCCGCGGACCTTGAGATTGTGTTGGATGTA
>JBLHOB010000381.1:0-3995 GCA_047619425.1 Myxococcota bacterium | reverse complement strand
GGGGCTTGGCTTCGGGTTCTCTTTTGAATCCGGCTTCGAGGACATCTTGAAGGACTTCATCGTCAGTGAGGGGGTGAAGCAGGGCGACTCGTATTTTATGGGTACGAGCAACGCGAAGGGTCCGTTCGTGGTTGTTGCCGAGCTGTGTGTGTAGGCAATGGATCACGGGGATGGTCAGCGCGATTGCTGGTCGGACAACGCCGGTACATCACGCGGTAGAAAGCGAGACAACTCGGTGCACGTAAAGTCACTCGATCACATTCACATCTACGCTGCCAATCCCGAACAGTCCGCCGAGTTCTATCAGCGTCACTTCGAAGCCAAGCAGGCGCATCGCAACGTCAATTCCAACGGAGACGTGCGCATCTTTCTAGCGCTCGGTGGGCAGATCGTCGTAGTCGGGAGCTTCCCGGTGGGGATGGCATCCGTTGCGCCGCCCGAAGCCGGAGATGGAGCCTACGTCCACGGCTTTGGGATCGCCCATTTCGGTCTTCGTGTCGAAGATCTCGAGGCATCAATCGATGAGTTGGCGACTTCGGGCGTTCGAGTCATCGGCGAAGTTGTCCGGGAGCCTGCCGGACTTTCTTACGCGTATGTTGAAGCTCCGGATGGTGTGGTTTTGGAACTTACGCAGTACGAGTGAACCGGCCAACAACGCACTGCTCGACCGATCGAGGCGCGGTGCATACACCTTCAATTCTCACGCGTAATACTTTTCCCCCTGGAGCCATATTGTTGCGCCCCGGTGGCCGGATAGGTGGTTTGTATTTTCCCAAGCGGCTGTTGATGAGGTGGAGGGAAAGTTTCCGGACCTGGTGCCTCTAGCTTCGTGACCGCTCGGGGGCGAAGCGCTGCAATCACGCGCGAATGTTTGGCACAAGCCAAGTAAGGTTCGGCCTCGGTCGCACCGATTCAAGGCCTCGGTTGACGCAGTAGAAACGACGACCGATGTAGCTCGATTGGCCTCGCGCGTGATACGATCAAGTCATTGGATTTACTTGGGTCCCTGCATGTATTGGCGCTCGGACCAACACCTTACGCTCGCGATTGACACGCGCGCGGGAGTCGCAATTGCCCTCAGGGCGCCCGGACGATCTACGCAATAGCGACGAAGCGGATTCGGTGATCGCGCAATCTCCAATGCGAGCGAGCCAAACCTTTTTTGCCATCGCCGGTATCGTACTTCCAGTGGTCACTGGTGTGGGCCTCGCCTATTGGCTTTTGACCGCAGTTCTCGAACGGCAAATCGACCTCGGCCGTGTTCAGCGCATCATCGAAATTGCCCGTCATCTCGACGAGACCAGGCCCCAGCACCCTTGGACTGTTTTCGTCGGAGACTCGATCCCACGGGAGGGCATCGACGCGGAGATCGTCCAACAGGCGTCGCCCGGTGAGGCTCATGTTTCGAACTTCGCCATCTCCGGCTTTGATATCTCCGAACACAAAATTTTCTTGCCGCGAATTCTCGATGCACAACCCGATGTCGTCGTCATGAGCCTGTCGCTTTCGGTTGGCTGCACGATTCGTCATCTCGACATGGACAAAGCCTATGCGTATGCACTCGCCGGGTACGTCGACTACTGGCCGCCGGACTGGAAGGTGGACAGCTTTGCCGCAACGTCGGAGCAGAGCGACAAAGCTCTTCGCTCATCGCGGCTCGAGCAATATCTCTACTTTCGCACGGCACCCGTCAACTCGTTCGATCACAACCTTCGTCTCCAATTGCGCGGCGATTTGCGGCCCGACTACATCGCCGACTTCGTGCGACCACACGAATACACCCGCCCGATCAATCGAAGAGCACTCGAGCAACATATGGCGAAGGTGCGCAAGACGTATAGCCATTGCGTGCCCGGGCGAGACGACCGCAGGCTCGCTGGCTATAACGATCTCATTGATCTAATTGCCAGTGCGGGCGCTTTTCCGGTGGTGATGGTCGTGCCGATTCATCCGGAGCTTCGCGGTGGGGCGCGAGATTTTCTCGCCCATGCTGAGGGATTCCTGGCACCCGCCCTCGCTCGAACGGGCGGCGCGTTTTTCGATCTTCGCGACTTGCTCGACGAAGGCGAGTTCATCGACGCAACACATCCAAATGAGACGGGCCGCGCACATCTAAGCCGTATCATCGGCCAGCGATTGCGAACTCTGTGAAGTCGGACATCACCTAACGATGCTGTTTCAAACGCCCGAATTCCTTGTCTTGCTCTCCGTTGTGTTGGCGGGCCTGGTCGCCCTGCGGCAAGCAAAGCATCAGCACTACTTTGTCCTCGCAGCGAGCTACGTCTTTTATGGTTGGTGGGACGTTCGGTTTCTTATCCTTCTCCTGATCAGCTCGATGCTCGCCTACATCACCGCACTTGGGATTAAGGGCATATCCCTCTGCCGCCGAGAGCTGGTAACCCTCAGTGGAATCTTAGCGACAGGCACTCTTGGCTTCCTCGTCTTCAATTGGCCGTTGGTGCAGGGCCGCGTTGCCGGCCGGGCGGCGGACTCAATCTGGCTCGCCAACTGGACAGGGCAACGCGCTGCTGTCGTGGGCACGCTGACTCTCGCGGCGCTGCTCCCTTGGCTTTACACCAGGTGTCTCAAACAAAAGCCCGAAGCTCGCCGCCGAGTCTTCATGCTCGCAAGCGTCATTGGCAATCTCGCGATCCTCAGCTTTTTCAAGTACTTCAACTTTTTTCGAGACAACTGGATCGGCATCTCGGACCTGTTCGGCTACGACGCCGCCTTGCCCGCGCTCAGCATCGCTCTGCCGGTCGGCATCAGCTTCTATACGTTTCAGACCCTGAGTTATACCCTCGACGTTTATCGCGGCGACATTGAGCCCGAGCGCTCGCTGCGACGCCTGGCTTTGTTCGTCGCATATTTCCCGCAGTTGGTCGCGGGTCCAATCCTGCGGCCGTCCCACTTTCTGCCGAGTCTGCAAGAACTTTGGGTTCTGCGTGAGGCCAACCTTCGAAGCGGCTTTCACTTGATCCTTGTGGGCCTGTTTAAGAAAGTGTTGATTGCCGACCGCATCGCTCCGCTGTCGAACTTGATATTTTCGCACCCCCAGGGCCAACCTTCGATTGTCATTATGTATGGCGCGCTCTTGTTCACCGTGCAGATCTACTGCGACTTCTCGGGCTACACCGACATCGCTCGGGGGATTGGCCGCATTATGGGAATCGAGATCCCGCTCAACTTCGACTTTCCTTACTTCAGTCGCTCCGTCACCGAGTTTTGGAGGCGATGGCATATCAGTCTTTCGAGTTGGCTGCGCGACTACCTCTACATTTCGCTCGGAGGCAATCGCCGCGGGCCAATGCTCACGTACTTCAATCTGATGGCCACGATGGTGCTGGGTGGACTTTGGCACGGCGCAGCCTGGAACTTCGTGATCTGGGGTGCGTATCAAGGATTGCTGCTCTGCCTGAACCGGTTGGCGAGCAATTGGATCGATGGACACGCGGCACTACGCCGTCGGTTTGACACAACCGCGATGGCCTGTGTCACCTGGGCGATCACTTTCTACTTCACCGTACTGGGCTGGATTATCTTTCGCGTTTCAGACATCGACGATCTGCGTTCTGCCGTTGGCTCCTACATTTTCTTTGATGGACGCTTCGAGGTCTCTTCACTCGGGCTCGGTAACGCGGCGCCGTTTAGTACGACGGTGGTATTTCTGTTGTTCGTCGTCCTACACACGGCAGGCTATTTCTGGCGGCGCTGGCCTGAGGCGCTCGATCGTGCGCCACGCGCGGCTCAAGCGGCGGCCTACGTCGGCCTTGGCTTTGTGTTTTTCTACCTTTGGCCATCCGAGCGCGCGCCGTTTATCTACTTTCAATTTTGACGCCCGGTTCGGCGGCTGATGGTTCGACGATGCGGGTTCTTCGTGGCACTGGTGCCGGTATCTTGTCGAAAAGCCGAGCATCTCTATCCGAGATCCTTATTGGACGAGTTTTCAGCTTGGTACCATTTCACGTACCAGGGCTTGCTTGTCCCCATTGCCT
>JBLHOB010000380.1:0-4004 GCA_047619425.1 Myxococcota bacterium | reverse complement strand
GCCCGAGCCGGGCGAGTCACTGCTCGCCGCCTCCGCATTGCTTGCGCTGGCGGTGTTGGTGCGAAGGCGATCAGTCGTCGTCCTTTGACAGCTTTAACAGTTCGGGGTTGCGCGCTTGCACCATGCGGGCGATTCCATCCTTCCAGCTGACCTTTGTTCGGCCAATAAGCTCGTGCATCTTGCTCGGGTCGAGGGTGACGCTGCCGAGTGTTTCGTCGGTTTTGTTGAACTTGGGTTCGAGCCCTGTTAGCTCGCCCATGTAGCGACACCAGTCTTCGATGCTCGTCGCTTCGCTGCCGCCCCAGTTAATGGTGACAGGCGGCGAGTCCGCGATCTCGACCAGCCGCGGGATCATCTCCATGTAGTCGTCTTCGTGGATCAAGTTGTAGATACTCGGCTCGTTCGTGTGTACGGGGATCGGCACGCCGCCCTGCATCATCATCAAGTGGAACCAAGGCCATCCGCCATTGTCCCCGTACGGGACACTGAAGCGCGCGATCACGGCCGGGATACCCCACTGGCGTGAGGCAAAGCGCACCATCGTCTCCGCGGCGATCTTGCAGATGCTGTAGGTCGGCATCATCACCCGATGGTTGTCGCCCAAGGGGTCGGTCTCTTTTAGCGCGTGATGTCCGGCGAACTCATAGACGCCGGCTGTTGAGCAATGAATAAAGGCCTTGGAAGGACGGCAGTGTTCCATCAGCCTGCCGACTCCCTCGGCGTTGGCGGCGAGGTCGTACTCGAACTCGCCCGATTTGACGACCGCGAAATGCAGCACGATCGTGAAGTCTTTCGGCACTTCATCCAGAGGAGAGCTTGCGAGATCGACAGCCAAAGTCTTTACACCGAGGGCTTCGATCTTGGCGCGGTCCTCTGCGTTGGTAAAACGCGCGAGGCCGTAGACGTCGTTGTTGGCCGCCAACGCCTTTACAACGGGAAGGGCTACTTGGCTGGTCGGACCCGTGATCAGGATCTTCTCATTGCTCAAATCACAGAGGGGCTTCGTCATGCATTTCTCCTTTTGGGCAGTCGAACATAGTACAGCGCAACGGTCTCAGGGGTTCGCGTTAGCACCCTCGGGCTTTCATCCTATTAAGAACGCGCTTTCGTCTACCGTTGCAACCAGTTGGAGGCACTTTGGCAGACGAACGATTGCAGTCGGTAGGTAGGATGGATTCCGGTGAAATTTCACTCGCGTGTCAGAGTGAAGTGATCGAGCTCGCGAAGCTTTTGTCCACGCAGGAGTCTTCGCTGCGTCCATTCCTCGAAACGATGGTGAGCGAACTCGAACAAAACCGCATCGAATTGCCGACGCTTCCAGCGACAGCTTCTCGGGTGCTCGACCTCGCAGCCTCTTCCGACATTGAGTTGTCAGACCTAACTGCGGTCGTCGAACTCGACGTATCGCTTACGGCTAAGATCGTCGGCATCGGCAACACCGCTTTCTTTGCAAGAGCGGGCGGGCCAGTGGCATCGGTTCACGAAGCATTGATGCGAATGGGGACCCGGCGCGCATTTGACGTGGTTTTGATGACGGCGCTGCGCGCCAAGCTCGTGCCGGCCGGCGCCCTTCATGCATACGCAGTCGATCTGTGGGCAGAGAGTTTGCGCGCGGCTCTTACGTGTCAGCACTTGCTCGCGGAGCGGCCGCCCTTTGAAAAGTCGGGCTTCTTGCTGGGGCTGCTTCACGGTATCGGGCGGTGGGCTGTTCTCGGTTTTGCGACCAGTCTTTCCCAGCGCGGGTGGCACGACCGATCCTTGCGACGAGAGATTATTGATTCAGTCGGCGACGCGCTCGAGGGTCCACTCGGTGGGCTTGTGGTCGATTCGTGGAGTTACTCGCCAGACTTCTGCCTGGCGATTCGCAACTACGCGCGGCCTGCCGAATGCGAGGGCGATGCCTTTGAGCTCGCGAATGCTCTCCATCTCGCGACGGTGATTGCACGCAAGTTCGAGTCGGGTTGGCTGCCGGATCCCGAGGCGCCGGACACAGCCTTGCTCGCAAAGCTTGAGCGGCTTGGAGTCGATGCGGAGCGTCTGGGCCAAATTGCAACCGAGGTCGGGGAAAGCTTCGAAGCGCTTTCAAAGATCAACTAGAGCCCCGGGGTACGCTCCTAGCGGCGCGCTACTTAGACTGACGCATCAGGTCTTCAAAGCTCTGCTTGCTGCGGCGCTTGTTGACGGAGTCGTCTTCTTGGCTGCTTTTGAGCGGGCGAATCTTCGCGGTGCGAAACATGCGAAAGCTGCCGATGCGTGTGCCGTCGCGGTCAAAGGTGCCCGCGTATTCGCTGCCGTCTGCATTGGTTGAGACGGTGGTGTAGGTGGTCTTTCCTTCAGAGTTGCCGCGGGCGTCGTTGCCCAGCACCTCGGCGATGGTGAAGGTTCTGTTTTCGGTGTCGGTCCCGATGCTCCAGTTTTCGTGAAAGCCCATCATGTTGACGCCAGCGACGCGATTGCGTCCGGCCGACTTCCAACCCCGGGCGTCCGTGCCGCGCAGGGACTTCGACTTTGACCCGCGCGTGTTTACCCGCGGCCCTTCCATCAACTCGGCGAGTTGCGCTTCGTTGGGTTCCCACTTCGCAAGGATCCGGCTGCGGGCATTTCCTTTGTACGACTCAAATCTGCCCGAACTGCTCTCAAGCACCACGATTGGATACTCGACCCAGGTAAGTCGGCTGCCTTTGTGCTTGAAGGTCCAGACCTTATCGAGCCAACGGTCCGAGTCGTGGTTTGAGGTTGCCGAGTCCTTGTAGTGGACCAGCACAAACCACGAGCCTTCGAGGTTTGTGGGCTCGAACTTGTTCGACGCGGCATCGGCAATCGCGCTTGCGCACACGATCCACACAAATACAAAGACCAAAATCGTAGCGCTGGCAAATCGCTCGCCCAAAACTAGACCTCGTTTTGCAACATCTGTTCGAGTGTTTGTCGCTTGCGAATCAACTCCGCCGTGCCGTCGCTCTTGATCAGCACCTCGGCGCATTCCGGAAACGCGTTGTAGTTCTTAGCCGCCATACCCGAGCAGTAGGCGCCAGCACCTTCGATCACGAGGGCATCGCCCACTCGTGCTTCGACGAGTTGTCGCGTTTGGAGAGCTTCGGGGTCGCCCGGCGCAGGGGTCAAGACGTCGCCACTCTCACAACAGTGGCCTGCAACGAGGTAGTCCCCAGTTCCGCGCTGCTCGTCACCGCGCGGAACAACTACGATCGGGTGTTGTCCGCCATACATGCTGGGCCGAACGATCTCGGACATGCCCGCATCGATCTTGATGAAATGGTAGCCGCCGTCGCTGGTTGTCTCGACGACGTCGCTAACGGTGCAGATCAACGCGCCGCAGTTTACGGCGATGTAAGAGCCAGGTTCGACTTCGAGAGCCAACTCCCGGCCGTGCTCTCGGGCGAAGTTCTCCACCTCGGGCACGATCTTCTGGCCAATGGCCAAAAGATCCGCGGACTCTTCGTTGGCCATGCGCCCGACTTTGAAACCGCCGCCCAGACTCAGAGTTGTTACTTCGCCTAGCTGCGCTGCAATTGCGAGAGACATCTTGGCGCAGACAACCCATTTGTCCGGGTCGCTGCCCGAGCCAATGTGTGTGTGCATGCGCGTGATATGAACGTCGTGGCGATTGGCAATTTCGATCGCCTGGTCGAGTTGCTCGTGCCAGATGCCGAAGCTTGACGAAGGGCCGCCAACGTTGGTTCGATTGCTATGGCCTGAGCCCAAGCCGGGGTTCACGCGAATCGAAAGCTCGCTGCCTGGAAAGAGTTCGCCGAATTTCTCGAGCTGTACGAGTGAGCAAGCGTTGTATCGCACGCCCTTGTTGATGAGTTCTTCGAAGTTGCGGGGAAGCTCTTGGGCTGTGATCTGAATGCGCTCCGCCGGCACGCCGGCGAGCATTGCGCGGTCGGCCTCGAAGCCGCTGCTCGCGTCGATGTGAAGGCCGGCGTCGACTGCGATGCGCAGAATCGCTGCTGTGGGAAGCGCCTTCATGGCATAGCGGGCAA
>JBLHOB010000379.1:0-4011 GCA_047619425.1 Myxococcota bacterium | reverse complement strand
TCACAATTTGCGTTTACAAACTTCGAGCGGAAGTTGGGCAGGTATTCGTCGTACATGTCGCGCAGCAGCGCGATGCTGCCGGGGTTGACGGGTGCAATGGTCCAGCCCATCTCGGTCTCGGCTAACGCTCGATACTCGGGCAGGGACAAGATGTGATCCATGTGTCCAAGAGATTGAAGGCAAGGGATCAACTCGACGTGGTTCTGCGCGGCATAGAGGTCGAGTGCGCGCATGGTTTCGGCATCGAGGGGCGAGTCGTCTTTGCCGATCTTGGGATGCCTGCGAAAGCGAAACGTGTGCTCGGTGTAGAGCATCAAGGTGTTGAGCTTGAGCTTTGTGCAGATGTCGACAACGCCTCGAAGAGTCGCCGGGGTGGGCACCTTGCCGCGGGAGATGTCGAGCATGACACCGCGAAGTGCGAAGTCGGGTTGGTCTTCAATGCTGCACTGAGGCAGTGAGCCCGAGGTCTTTAGAAGTTGCGTGAGCGTTTCGACGGCGTAGCGAAGCCCCGCCGCTCCTCCGGCTCTAATCGCAACGGCATCGTCGGTGATGTCGATGCGGTAGCGATCCCCGTCGATCCCCGGCCCGAGTCCATCGTGATCGAGCGAGATGTGAGGTCCCAAACCCGTGACATGCAGATGCCCCTCAACAGGCAGTGAGAGTTTGCACGCCGATGCGATTGCGTCGCGAAGAACAGTTGCCGTGTGCCACGTGGTCTCGTCTGCATTTGCTGAGAGAACGATCGGCATCTGGCGAGATAGCAGCAGCAGCCCCGTGCCGGCTCGCAGCTTTTTGGGTGCCGGTAGCAGCGGCGGCAATGGGCTGCGGGCTCGCCTGTTCGCGTTGCCGGTCTGAGTTTTTCGAGTGCTGGAGCCCGGTCGTTTTGCGGTCACTTGGGCAGTCTACAGCGGGCATCGCGCGATTGGCGCGGCCGAGGGCGTAAACGACAACGCGCCCGGGCTGGCTCCAGGCACAAAGTGCTTGGGGAGGGGTAGCCATCCCGGGCGCGAATAAATCGTTCTCGTTCCCGTTCTTGGTATCTACTAGAGCAAAGTACGTGCCAGAAACCCCACAATTGCAAAAAAGCATTCGGGTAAATGTAAGTCTCTGAAATTGAAATAGATTTTGAGATTGGCGTTGAGCGCGCGTTCGGCAACTCGCAGCAAATCCGCAACTGGGGGCGTCCGAGTGACACAATTTGCGGCCGGTGAGTCCATTCCACGCACAATTTTTTGGAAAAGAAGGGTCGGCGCATACGCAGCTGTGCTCACCGGTGCCGCAGGGGTGCGCGTTCATTTCGGACGTGCCCGGTGGTGGCCGCCGCACGCATTGTCCGAAAAGTGATTGGGGCGCTTAGGCGCCTCGCCCGCGACTCCTTGCCCGCGACTACTTGAATGAATCAACGAGGGGGAAGTCAACACCCAGGAGCTGAAGCTTCTGCGCCTTCTCTACGGTGTCGGAGCAGCAGTGGTTGATTCGCAGTCCGGCGTCGCGCAGCCGCTCGATATCTTCGGGGCTGGGCGTGCCGCGACGCTTGTGTAGTTGAATGAACTGGGCACCGGCGCGAATACTGGCGCGGATGTAGCTCTCGCGATTGGATTTGCGTTCGAGCAGGCAAAAGGCGACCTCGGGCACCGCTTGAACGGCGGCGCGAGCTCCCTTTTCGTCGACGGCTAGAAACGATTGTCCAAGCCGCTCTTCTTCTGCGAGCAGCTGCGCGGATGCGACCGCAACCCAGGGCTTGCCCTTGATGTTTACGTTGAGCCAGCGGTCCCGGGGAAGCGCGGCCAATGCTTCGCGCAACGTCGGTACCGACTCGCCCGTGAATGCGGCGTCTTTCCATGCCCCGGCATCCAGAGCGCGGATCTCGGCAAGGCTCATCTCTTCGACGCGTCCCTTGCCGTCGGTGGTGCGGTTGACCGTTGCGTCGTGGAGCACGACCAGCTTTTTGTCCGCGGTACCCCGAACATCGAATTCAATTTGAGCCGCGCCGAGGCGCACGGCCTCTTCAAGTGCCGCGATCGTGTTTTCGGGATGGCTCTCGGCGGCACCGCGGTGTGCCGCCAAGCCGGTTGTTGGCATTGAGGGTGCGGGCTTCCAGCGAGACTCGGGAAACGAGCCGAGGCAGCTCATGGCAATAAACGCAACGAGAAGCAATGCGCCTCGTAGCGGCAAGGCCGGCCGCGATATCGGAGGTTGTCGCAGCTTTTTTACAATGTCACTCACCGGGTCTTTCTACAGTCTTGGCGCAGGCGGGTCAATCGCGCCCGTTCGCTTCCAGACGCATTGCCCGGTAGTCTTCTCTGCACCCGCTGTGTTCGCAGGAAGGAAAAGCATTGACCAAATCAGACGACGGACTCTCGCCGTACGAAGACACAGCGACTCGCCTCGCGCAGAGCACGTGCATCGCATTGTTTTGCGATTTTGATGGCACCTATTCCGTCCAAGACGTGGGCTCGACCATCGCGCGCACCTATCTGGGCGACCGCCGCACCGAGCTGTGGCAGCGATATGAGCAGGGCGAATTTGACCCGTGGTCGTTCAATCTCGAGTTGTTCGCGGGTTTCCGATTTCCGCCGCAAGAGCTTCACGAATTTCTTGCAACCATCGATCTCGATCCCGGTGCGCGGGCATTGCAGGCCTACTGCGCCGACAACAATATTGCGTTTCGCATTCTCTCAGATGGCTTTGATTACAACCTCGATTGGTTGCAAGGCCACTATGGCGTCTCGTTCGACTATGCAGCGAATCATCTGAGCTACGGCGGTGCAGCTGGGGACGAGTGGGTGATTGCTCCCGGCGCACGCAACGAGGCGTGTGAGTGCGGGACGGGGGTCTGCAAGCGGACCATTATTCGCGAGCAGCGAAAGCTGAGACCCGGTGCCTTTTGTGTCCACGTGGGCAATGGGCGCGTCTCCGACCTCTGTGGCGCCGAAGAGGCAGATCTCGCCTTCGGCAAAGACAGCCTCGCCACGGCCCTACTCGAGAGGAAGCATCCCTTCGAACCCTTCGATTCTCTTCACGATGTCGTCGCGACCCTCAAGGGCTTTGTCGAGGATGCGAAGGCCCTGCGGGCCTGAATTTTCCTAGATTGGAAAGCCTGCTCCGCTCAGGCCGCGAGGAGACCTGAAATGGTCTAACGTGCGTCCCCCATGGTCCGCCGGTTGTGGTGTGAGGACCTGGTGTCGGGAGAGAATCATTGAGCGGTGTTCGAGTTGCAGTCATCGGAGCGGGCCTTTCTGGGTTGCGCGCCGCACAGGATTTGTCTCGCGCGGGTTACGACGTCACCGTGCTCGAGGCCTCGGGACGTGTGGGAGGACGCGCGTCGGGAACCGTGCGCAGCGGCTTCAGCCTCGACGGCACGATGCCTTTGGTCCGCTCGTGCAATCAGGCACTTCTGACGTTTGTCGAGCACGCCGATCTCGGCGCATCGATGCTACCTCCGCGTGCAGTGGTTCCTTCACAGATTTACCAACGCTCGGTTGTCGCCATTGAAACTTCGGGCCTCAAAGAACTCGCAGCGATCCCGGGCGTGAGCATGTGGGACAAGAAGCGCTTGCTCCGGCTTCCGCGTTTGATGGATCGCTATCGCAGCAAGCTCGATCCGCATCGTCCCGAGTTGGCCGAAGGTCTCGACTATCGCAGCGCACGCGACTTCGCGACGCTTTACCTGGGCAAGTCGCTTTGGAACTACTGGGTGTCACCCGAGACCACCGGTGACTACGTAAGCGACGAGAACGAACTCAGTCGCGTCGCATTTTTGCTCTCCCGCATCGCTTCGCGAGAAGGCACGGCAGCGTTGGGCGTCATGCGTCAGGGGTTGTGGCAGTTGGCCGAGCGCGTCGCCGAAGATCTCGCGGTCCACCGCGGAGTCGTCGCCGAAGAGATCAGCGAGCGGCCCGGTGGTGGATACCGGATACAAACTCGGTCGGAAGCAGGCGGTGCAACCCAGGGCGAGGCAAGTTTGCCCGCGAGTATTGAGGTTGATGCGGTTGTCGTTGCGACGAGCCC
>JBLHOB010000378.1:0-4013 GCA_047619425.1 Myxococcota bacterium | reverse complement strand
GAGAACATGATCGAGCACCAGGTGTACTTCAATCACGGGCATCAAGTTTGGAACTCGATCATGCGCGTGCCCCTTGTGATCCGCACACCTGGCGCGGAGGCTCGCGAAATTGGCATCCCGGTGAGCTTGGCAGATCTCACTCCGACCGTTCTTGAAATGCTTGACTACCCTGGCCTCAAGGCTGGAAAGGCCTTTGATGGGGTCCCTCTGCAGAATCGCAGCTCGGAGGACTCAATCTCACTTGAGGCGAGCGGATACTCAGCACAAGGCAACGCATGGGCCTACCGGCATCACCGCGCACTGGTCAGTGGGAGCGAGAAGTGGTTCACCAGCGTTGACCGCGCAGGCAAGGTCGTCGATCGGGGTCTGTACAACCTCGATCAAGACCCCGGCGAAACAGCCGCACTCCCCTGGCATTTCGGGGGCAAGGGAAACACGCTCTTGCGCTGGTTTGAAGCCGACCCCGACCCGGCGGGTGTCCCCGCCATGGCGCTTAAAGGCCAAAGACTCGATGCACCCAAGGTTGCCCCGGGGCGAACAGACGACCAGATTCGAGCACTCCGCGCTCTTGGTTATGTAGAATAAGCCGGAATGAACGAGCCCGCCGACTGAAGAAGCCCTTCGGCCCTACCCTCTTTCGCCTTACAGGCTCGGGCGGGTGTCTTCGTTCACCAACATCTTGCCAAGTTCTGCGAGTTGCTGGGTCGGCCCGCCGAATTGGTTCGAAAGCTGCTGAGCCCACAAGAAGTAGCGGTGAATTGGGTAGTCAATGTCCGATCCGATCCCGCCATGCAGATGCTGGGCACTGTGGGTAACGCGGTCACCGGCGCGGGACGCCCACCATTTCGCGGCACAAATCTCAGCACCTGCGCGCAAGCCCTCGTCGACTCGCCATACGGCTTGCCAGAGCGCCGAACGCATTCCTTCCAGATCAATATACGCATCGGCGCAGCGCATCTGCACAGCCTGAAAACTACCGATCTGGCGACCAAACTGTTTGCGCTCGGAGAGAAAGGCGGCCGTGCGCTTGAGCGCTTCTTCACCTACACCGAGCATGATCGCCGACACCGCGAGTCGCGCGCGATCGAGCGTCCATTCAACAATCTCGACACCGCTGTTCTCGTCACCGAGCAATGCGTCTGCGGCAACGGCCGCGTCTGTGAATTGCAGCATCGCCTGGGCCTGCCAGTTGATCGACTTTTGCGGGAGGATCTCAAGGCCCGGGGTGCCGGGTGCGACGAGAAACACGCCGACCTTGCCGCCTTCAATGGCCGCGGGAACCAGAATACCACTCGCTCGCTCTGCTGCGGGCACGCAGATTTTTTCGCCCGAAAGCTTCCAACCCTCTCCGTCACGCACCGCGCACAGGCGTGGTTTCGCGGGATTGCTGCTACCCGCTTCGTCAAAAGCTGCAGTCAATACAGCCGCGTCGTTTGCCACTGGCGCAAGCCACTGCTTGCGCTGAGCGTCGGTGCCAAATTTTGCAATCGGCATTGAGCCCAAGATGAGAGTCTCAAGTAGCGGTGCGGGTGCACAGTGGCGTCCTGCTTCTTGCAAGACCAACGCACACTCAATCAAGCCGAGCCCGCTTCCGCCAAGGGACTCGGGCACACAGAGGGCTGTCAGGTTCGCGCCGGCCAAGTCCTTCCACAGGTCTTCGTCGAGGCAAAGTCCCGCGTCTTCCACGGCCTTTGATCGCTCATGACTGCAACTGCCGCCAAAAATCTGGTTCACGAGATCGCGCACCATCTCCTGGTCTTCGCTGAATGCAAAATCCATTTCTTTCTCCTTGGGACCGTGCACGCGGTTAACCGCGTTGCGGAACGATCCAATCTCATTTCCCGAGGACAAATGGCACTCGGCCGTGAACCCGTAAGGTTGCGACTAGCGAGCTGCCCGCGGCATTCCAAGGCCCAACATGGCGACCAATTCGCGCTGCACCTCATTCACGCCGCCACCGAACGTATTGACGGTCGCAAGGCGCACCTCGTGTTCGAGATGTCCTTGTAGCGCTGCACCCGGCGATCCTTCCTTGAGCATCCCCGCGGTGCCAAGTACCTCGAGCAGCAGCCGGTACACTTCAATGACAAACTCGGTCGCCAGCACCTTGGCCGCAGACGATTGTGCGGGGTCGGGCTCACCGGCTCCGAGGCCCCAGGCCATCTTCCAGTTGGTCACCTTCATCGCTTCAAGCAACGCGAAGCTCTCCGCCAACGCCATCTGCACCCACGGCTTGTCGGCGACGCGACGACCATCCTCATCCATCGTCGACCTGGCCCAGTCCACCGTCTCGTCGAAGAGGCGAATTGCGAAATTTGAAAACGCGGCAAGGCCGACGCGCTCGTGGTTGAGCTGCAGGGTGATCAACTTCCAACCGAGGTTCACCTTCCCTACGACCATCTTCGCAGGCACGCGAACATTTTCGTAGTAGGTCATGAACGTGTAGCCACCGTTGATGATGTGGATGGGGCTCGAAGTAAAGCCTTCGAGCTTCGTGTCGACGATCAAAATCGAAATGCCTTTGTGTTTGGGCACGTCCGGATCGGTACGGCAGGCCAGCCAAACGTAATCGGCGTCATCGGCACCACTGGTGAAGATCTTCGTGCCGTTGATGATGTAGTCATCGCCATCTCGAACAGCCGTCGTCGTAAGGGTTGCTAGATCCGTCCCGGCGTCAGGCTCGGTGTAGCCGATGGCAAAGTGCAGATCGCCGGTCAGAATGCCCGGCAAGAAGCGCTTCTTTTGCTCATCGGTGCCAAGCTGCATGAGCGCGGGGCCAACCGTATTGATGGTCACAAAGGGAACCGGCGCATTTGCTTTGCGCGCTTCATCGAACCAGATTTGCTGTTCGATCCAGGTGCGTCCAAGGCCGCCGAACTCTTTGGGCCAGCCGACTCCCAGCCAGCCGTCGTTGCCCATCTGCTTGATCAGCTTTTTATAGAGCGGGCCGCCTTCCATGGCACCCAGCTGCTGCCGAATTTCGGGCGTGATGAGGTTACGAAAATACGCGCGCAGTTCGTCGCGCAGTTTGATTTGTTCTTCGGTGTAGGCAATTCGCATAGGAGATCAGTCTATCCAAATTGGCCGCCGATGAAAGCGTAAGAGGCACTCTACGGTTGCGTAGGTGCGCAACTTTCAGCACGACTCCCGAACAGGGCCCGAATGCCTTCAACCAAACAAGTCTGCAGGTCGGCGGGGCCTTTGCCTATGCGTGCCGTTCGGTAC
This sequence comes from Myxococcota bacterium, assembly GCA_047619425.1. GTDB lineage: Bacteria > Myxococcota_A > UBA9160 > UBA9160 > UBA4427 > DUBZ01. The sequence continues at coordinate 788 of JBLHOB010000378.1, read as the reverse complement.
AGAACCGGCGGGCAACGTCGCTACTTCTTCTTCCACTTCCCATCCGCGGTTTCGACCATCTCGCCTGCAGCGGCGCGCTTGATCAGCTTCGCTGCCGCCTGCTTCGCGACCACTTCCTTCGTAGAACCGCGCTTACTTGCAATGTCGCCGTAGCGATTCGCCCGGCGCATGTTGGTGTCCTTGACCATCTTCTTGATCTGATCACTCGCATTTTGGTCAATCAATCCAAGGTATCCGTCCGTGCCCTCGCCGACCGCCCCCGAAGCCTTGGCGGTGCCGAGCAAGTACTCAGCCGAAGCAGCAAGCGGTGCGCCGAGTAGTAGCGCGAATAGGCATGCGCCCAGTACTGCGGTTCGAAGTCGTTTTCCGATTGTGCTTGGATTGATTGTCATGCGATTCATGGTGTCGCCCTTTTGCGATGCAAACATTTAAAAGATTTCTTCCTCTTCCTCGAACATCTGTTCGAGATCGTTGTCGACCCTCATTTTGATCTCGTGTTCGACCTTAATATTCATGTTGATCACGATCGGCTCTTTCGGAGCCTGAATCGCGAGGGTCGGCGCACACCCAACCGCAAATGCCAGAGCCATCGTCGACGCACAAGCAGAGGCTCCAATTCGCACCGAGTGCGTTCGCCCAATTCGTTGCATCCCCAACCCCTAACTCTAATTTCGCGCAAAGCCTACAAAGCCACCTTGGACTCGTCCAGCTTGCGCTTTGTTTCCGTCTCTCGCCGTACTACCGAATTCGAGTCTCGCGACTCGTCGAGCCGCGAGACTCCACTTTGG
>JBLHOB010000377.1:0-4025 GCA_047619425.1 Myxococcota bacterium | reverse complement strand
GGAGAGGATCGCGGGCTTGGAGCTGAATGTCGATACCTTGAGAGAGGAGCTCGCTCTAGTCGCAGCCAACGCGGTGCACTAAGTTCGCGTTCACGGAGGATGTATGAGCGAGATCACGAGCCACCCGTCGATTTGCCGTTTTTGTAACGCCCTGTGTCCGATCACGGTCGAACTCGACGGCAACACGCCAGTGCGAGTGAAGGGCAACGCCGAGAGCCCAACCTACAACGGTTTTTGTTGCAAGAAGGGCCAGGCGCTTCCGGAGCACATCGCCCATCCCGACAGGCTCATGCATTCACAAAAGCGTATGGCAGACGGCAGCTTCGCCCCGGTTGAAGCTGAAACTGCGATGGACGAAATAGCCGAAAAGCTTTCGTCCCTCATCAAAGAACATGGCCCACGCTCGGTCGCGCTCTACATCGGCACCTACGCTGGCCCCTACCCTGCCGGTGGTGCGCTTGCCGGGTGCTGGCTTGCGATGTTGGGCTCGCCGATGATGTTTTTGAGCGCAACGATCGACCAACCGGGCAAAGACATCTCCAACGCAATGCTCGGCCAATGGCTCGCCGGGCCCCAAGCCTTCGATGACTCTGACGTCTGGATGGTCGTAGGCGGCAACCCGATTGTCACGATGGCGGGTGGGATCCCGATGCAGAACCCGGGACGCCGCCTCAAGAACCGACTCGATGCCGGCATGCAGCTTATCGTCATCGACCCGCGTCGAACCGAAACAGCACGCCACGCGCAGACGCACCTGCAAGCGCGGCCCGGTGAAGACTCCGCGATTCTGGCCGCCATGATTCGCGTGATCCTCGATGAAGAGCTTCACGATCAAGACTTCGCAACGCAGCACGTCGGCGGCATTGAAGCGCTACGTGACGCAGTCGACGGCTTCACGCCTCAAGTTGCTGCAGATCGCGCGGGCCTCGACCCCAAACAAATCATCGAAGCGGCTCGAATCTTCGGAGGTGCGCGTCGCGGCCTCGCTGTCGGCATCACGGGTGCGAACATGTCGGGGCACAGCTCTCTGGTCGAGTATCTGATGCTGTGTTTGAACACGATCTGTGGTCGTTTCTTGCGCGAAGGGGAAGCGGTCGCGAACCCGGGCGTTCTGCTGCCGGAGGCAAAGCCCAAAGCACAAGCGCTCGGCCCACGCCCCTACGCGAACCTCGGCGAGGAGATGCGCGTACGAGGCCTCAGCAAGAATGCGAGCGGCATCCCCACCGCGGCCGCCGCGGACGAAATCCTGCTCGACGGCGAGGGCCAGATCAAGGCACTGGTCTGCGTCGGAGGCAACCCGATGGCAGCCTGGCCAGATCAAAACCGCACAGCCGCGGCCCTCGACAAGCTCGAACTGCTCGTGCAAGTCGACATCAAGATGTCTGCAACCGCGAGCGTTGCAGACTATGTAATTGCGCCGAAGGTCTCATTCGAAGTTCCGGGCTTCTCCTACACCGTCGAGCAAAACGAATCTTTTTCGGTGCACTGGGGTATGGCCGAACCCTTTGGCATGTACGCGCCAGCGCTAGTCGAGCCGCCGGAGGGCTCAGACCTGCTTGAAGAGTGGGAGTTCTTTTACGGCCTGGCGCAACGCATGGGCGTACCGCTGTTCGTAACCGGCCTGCCGTCAACGACCGCTACCGCCCGCGGTGATCGCGGCATTCAGGCCGTCGACATGGAGAACAAACCCACCACCGATGAACTCTTCGAGCTTATGACACGTGGCTCCCGTATCTCGCTCGACGAAGTAAAGCGCCACCCCAACGGCGCTCGCTTCGACGCCGAAATTCTTACGGCGCCAGGCGACCCCGATGCAAGCGAACGCCTCGACGTTGGCAACACCGACATGATGGGAGAGTTGCGAGACATCCTCAGCTCGGCATCCATGCAAGACCTCGGCGGCAAGGACTTCCCCCTGATCATGATCAACCGTCGACTTAGCTATGTCTACAACTCATCGGGCCGTGACATCGCCTCGTTGACCCCGCGCCGAGGTGCCTACAACCCGGCGTTCCTCCACCCCGACGACCTCGCATCTCTCGGACTTGCGTCGGGCGATGAAGTCGAGATCACGTCAAAGCACGGCACGATTCCAGCCGTCGTGGAACCGGATCCCACCTTGAGATTGGGTTGTCTCAGCATGGCTCACGCGTTTGGCAACGCTCCAAACAAAAAGAATGCAGACAGCGATCTACGTCGCGACGGCAGCAGTACTTCTCTGCTCACCAACGTCGAAGACGACTACGATCGCTACTCTGGGATCCCGCGTATGAGCGCGATCCCGGTGCGCGTTGACGCGCAACGATAAGGCTGCGAGCGCTTACTGCGCCGCAGCACTCTCCGGCGTCAGACTGCCTTCCCTCGTAAAGTTCAACCAGCCAGCCGAGCCGTCGAGCAACACTCTGCCGGAGAGCAAGTAGTCGAACCTTCCCCCGGCGTTCGGGAGCGCGACGACTTGTCGAAAGACGTCGATCACATTCGTGGTCGCCACGAGGGTCACGGTTGCATCACCTAGTCGCGGGATCACGAAGCGCTCTGAGCTGAGCGCTCTCGCAAGGCGGCGCCCATTCACGTCGAGTTGAAGATCAATACCGTCGCCTTCGAGAGGAACCGAGTTGGGGTTGAGCACGCGAAGCGTGATCTCGAATTGCTGCTCGAACCCAGTGCCAGCGAGAGGCTTGAGGTTGACGAGTGAAACTTCGGGTGGCTCAAGCCCCGTCCCTGGAGACGCACAGCTTGCGGTGAAAACGAGCGCGAGGAGGATCGCAAGAAGACGGACTGATGACATGGGCGGAGGCTAGCATCCGCACCGGAGCTAGGACCTCTACGCCCGCGTTTTGAAAGGCCGCCCGAAACGAGGGACAAACTTCCGACATCGCTCACACGCATGTCCAACCCCGAGAGCACGACGATCTCGGCACCACCGAACGTCACAAGTTGCGAAACGGTTACCCGGCCTATGGTCCACGGCGCTCACGCCGATGTGCCAAGGTTCGGAAGGCCGGGACCCTAAAGCGGGGTTTGCGTTGCAGCAATGATGAGGGCGTTGGATAGAACCGTTGCCGATAACGCGCCCAGAGGAGGGCCCGGACTTGAAGCCATCCCGATGCCATCGAACTCGTTGCCCGGAAAGCCTTGGCCTGTTGAAGTTGGTTTCGCGTGGGCGATATACCAATGACACATCGAGCCCGAACACGGTGGGGCGACTGGCCACCATACAAAGCGACGTTTGCAGAGCCGTTGAATCGCCCAGCAAGCGGCCCACCGAATGGGGCACTCGTCGCCGTGTAGACCCTCAGCCCCTTCACCGGCCCGGAGCCTGCGTCTGCACTCGCGCACCCGGGATGACCCGACGGCCAAACAGAAAATCGAAATCTTCAAATCAGCAGGCGCGGGCGACCTGGGGCGAGTCCTCCATGTACGCATGGCAGGACAGCAAACGAACTGCGATCGCGAGCATGTTCCACAATGCGATTTCGATCGTGCGATTTCGGATCTGAATCGAATCCGATCCAGAAATGCTAGATCGGAAGGTCACACCGCGCTAAGTAGAGCGTCAAACGACACTTTCGGCCGCAAATTTGATTTCATTGTTACGCTCCACAAGCAGGGGCACTGCAGTCGGTGGCATCACACTATTCTGGCGTCGAGCGCTGCCACGCCCCGACACGAAAACGTGATTCCAAAGGCAACAGGAACACAAGAAACAAACTCGACTATTCTTTCTACCCTAACTTCAGGAGCCCAACATGAGTTTCCCTTCGCCCGAACATTCAAAGTGGCTCTCACAAGTCGAAGAGGAAGTCATCGATCCGGCGCGCGCAATCGTCGATCCGCATCATCACCTTTGGACCGCCGGGGTATTGCCTCCCTACCTGATCGAAGATCTCTGGTCTGACACCGAAACTGGACACAACGTCGAGAAGACGGTGTTCGTCGAGTGCGGCGCCTCGTACCGCAAAGAAGGCCCCGAAGAACTGCGCTCTCTTGGCGAAGTCGAGTTCGTCGTGGCGGCGGCTCGCGCG
>JBLHOB010000376.1:0-4040 GCA_047619425.1 Myxococcota bacterium | reverse complement strand
TCGCCTTCGAGTTCTTCGAAGTTGGGTTGATGCAGCTGCGGTGGCGGAAACATGCCGGGTGGGATGATGATCGGACCAAAGTCGATCCAGCCTTCACCTGAATGGTGCGGGCCCTCGGGCTCGGGCGCGAGCTGCACTTGCCCGGTCACCGTGGTGTCACCAGGTTGCGCAACGACCAAGGCAGGCATCGTCAGGTAGGGGTTCCCGTTTACGAAGATCCCCACCTTCTGAGGTGTCTTGCAACTATTGTGAATAATCAACGGTGCCGCGAATACCGCGTCGTAGTAGCGCTCGCCCCACGGCCAGTCTGCGTTGCTGTGTGCGACAAAGTTTTGGTTCAACCCAGAGCCTGAACTTCCTTCCCATTCTTCGCCAGGATCCTTGGTCGGATCTTTCAACGGATGATTGGGATCTTCGCGGGAGTCGTAATCGTCGCCGCGAGGGCCTTCGTAGTCTTCGTCAAAGTTTGGCGCTGCACTGTCGGGGGAATACGCCTCGGCGCTCCACCCCTCCGGCCGAGCATCACCACTCCAATCGCGATTATTAGGCTGTGCCTGCGCGACTTGGGTGGTAAAGGAAAGCGGAGAGAAGAGCAGAACGAACGCCAATCCCCAAAGCAAAGCCAGGCGGCGGCATGCAGCGCCAGCGGTGCCGCGGCCCTCTAAGGGCACAGTCGGGCGCGCTGTTTGTTGCAAGCAAGTTCGAGACGAGGTCATTCGTTTCCGTTGATACGCTCTTGGTCAAATCGCGGGATCGATCACGCTTCGTTGCAGCAGCGCTCATCAGACGAAATTTTCGAGTATTGGTCAAGCAATAATTTGTATCAAACTCAAAAGTGTTGATTAAAATGAACACGGAATTAAACTGCATTTGAATTCGAAGCAGCACAGTGCGGTCGGTGGGTTGTAAACCGCACACCGACGACCGCCGCTATGCTCCCAGACGACACCACCTCAGCACCTGGCTGCACAGCTGACTCTCGATCGAGACCAAGCTTGCGATGGCTCTAATTCGTACCGGAGATCTCCCTTGAAGCACCGTCGCCTCGGCAAGAGTCCCATCTACGTTTCTGATATCTGCATGGGCACCATGACCTTTGGCTCGCAAGCCGACGAAAAGATGTCGTTGCGCGTGCTCGATCAATCTCTCGACGCCGGGATCAACTTCTTTGACACGGCCGAGAACTACCCCGTGCCTCCGGATATAAAATGGGTCGGGCGCACCGAAGAGATCATGGCCAAGTGGCTGAAGACGAAAGACCGCGACGCCGTCATCCTCGCCACCAAGGTATGCGGCCCGAGCCACGGTTGGATCACGGCTTCTCAGCGTGCCGGCATGACCGCGATGGATCGGCACAACATTACCCGTGCTGTTGAAGCCAGCCTGAAGCGACTCGGCACCGACTACATCGATCTTTATCAAACGCACTGGCCTGACCACGGCACTGAGTACGAAGAAACCATGGAGACCCTCGACACCCTGGTGCGCTCGGGCAAAGTACGCGTACTCGGCTGCAGCAACGAAACGAGCTGGGGGTTAATGAAGAGCCTCGAAGAATCGCGCCGACTGGGTACCGCGCGCTACCACACGATTCAAAACAACTTCAGCATGAACAACCGTCGTTTCGAGGACGACCTTGCGCAAATCTGTCGCCACGAAGGCGTAAGCCTCCTGCCCTACTCCCCGCTCGCGGGCGGTGTGCTTTCGGGCAAATACAACGACGGCAAGACACCGGCGGGAGCGCGCTTCTCGAGTTACATCGAGATGGGCGGGCGTCAGAGTGCCATGGCGAGCCGGTTCATCAACGAGAAGGCGCTGGCAGCGACGGAGAAGTTTATGGCGATTGCCGCCGAGCACGAGATGTCCGTCGTCACACTTGCCACCGCTTGGTCAAAGCAACATCGCTTCGTCGCTTCAACAATTGTCGGTGTCAGTCACGAAAGTCAACTGCCGGAGATTCTCGCCGCCGCCGACCTTGAGCTCGATGCGAGCGTGATGAAGGCCGTCGACAAGGTGACGCGAGAGATCATGTATCCGATGGGCTAGTGAGCTACAGCCCCGCGCCCGAAGCGGCCGCCGGCGCACTTCGCAGCATCGGATTGCAGTTCTTGATCGTCACTTTGCCCTGCAACAGGTTGCCCTTCGAGTACTCGGTGAAGTGGCAGGTATTGGTCGCCGGGTCGTAGTTCTCGACCCAAAGATTGTCGTCCTTCCAAGTCGCGGCGAGGTGGACGTGGTCCTTGGGCACGGAGATCGTCATGACTCCACCCCAACGCTTCACGAAAATCTGCTGGAAGTGGAAGTAGTACGACCCCCACCCGACCAGAAGAATCACAATTGCAAGCCCGGCGGCGGCGCGCCAGCTCTCCATCTTTGCGCCGACAATCCCGAGTGCGAGAGCAACGAGGATGAGCACACCGGCCCAATAGAAATACGTGATCATTTGCCTCTCCCTTAGGGGGGTAGCTTGGCTTGAATCGTTGAAGCAAGCCGTCTCTGGAGCACCGAGGCAACCGCCGGCCAATGATGAGGCTCGCGAATTATAAGCAGCTGCGGCGCACGTTGCGTCCCCACCCCGATCTCGAGGCGGGGACGCAGTAGAGCATCTTATGGCGCATTTTCTTGAATCGAGCGGCTACAGCTCCGAAGCCAAAGCAACAAGCTTCTGTGTGATGTCTGCGGACTCAAACATGAGTTCGCCGCCAATCGACAAGCAAGGCGCCGTGGTCTTCCCGGACAGCCCTTCGAAGTCGCTGCGCGCAGCATCGTCTTCGCTGACGTTTCGGACTTCGACCGAATCACCGAGATGAAGGTTCTCAACCGTCAGAAGGACCGATCGCGAAAACCCGCAATCGCTCTTCACAAACAGCCTGGTCCCAACCGGGACGCCGTCGGTGCCCACAAAATCGGACGTCGCGGCCTCCGACTTGCTGTCGTGCTCCTCGCAGAGCGTCGCGAGTTCTTCGATGTCGCGAACACCAGCCGGCGACACCGACTTCGAGTACTGAACCACGCCATCGCTATCGATCAAAACAGTCGCGCGATCGGTAATGCCGGCCGGTTCGATAAAGGCCCCGACCGAATGGGCAACCGCGCCTCGCGGTTGAAAGTCGGAGAGCAGCGGAAACGAAACTCCGCCCAAGCTCTTTGCCCAATTGGCGTGAGAAAAAACACTGTCGACGCTTACACCCAGAACCTGGGTGTGTGCAGCCTGAAATCGAGACAACGCGGCCTCGAGAGCAGGCACCTCCTTGCTTCAGGTAGGCGTCCAGTCGAGCGGATAGAAAACAAGCAGTACGTGGCGCTTGCTGCGGAACTGTTTGAGCGAAACCTCACGCCCAAACTGATCCTTCAGCGAAAATCCTGGGGCAGCGTCCCCAACTTCGATCATCGAACCTCTCCTCAATAAATGATACGCACTCGAATCGAGTGCACGCAGCGAGGATAGCGCCAATGGCGGCCTCCGGGACAGCCCTGCGGAGCACAACGGAGCGTCACTCAATGGCGGGTGGGGCGAGCCGAAGCAATCAAATCCGGCAGCGCTTTGTGGACCGACTCACACAAGAGAGTGGGATCCCCGCGAACGGAGTGTTGCCTGCCCCCCTCCTCACCACAGTAGGAACCTTGAGAGTGCCGACGGTGGCGGGCAAGAGAGTCACGTTGCTTGTCGTCGTTCGGGCCGGGGCGCGTTAGTTCACCCCTCCATCACAACAGGCCGGCGGCTCAGGTGGATTGACGTTGGCATTGATGATCGGGAACAGTGTCAAATTATCTAAGCCGACAAACGTCGCGCCCGCGTTTTGAAAGGCCGTAATCACGGCTGGCAGTTCTGCAAGCGTGTTTGCCTGAATGTCGTGCATCAACATGATGCCGCCACCCGAGCTGAGCAGACGCTGCACTGCGTAACCGGGCATGTCGTATTGATATTCCGCGGGCACCCACGGCGCCCGAGTGGGCGAGCAGAAGCCGTCGCCGTCGCCGTAGCACCAATCGACAGGATCGATATTTACCCCCGCTACTCCGAAGCCGTGCTTGCGCAC
>JBLHOB010000375.1:0-4054 GCA_047619425.1 Myxococcota bacterium | reverse complement strand
GCGCGCACCGGCGCGCGAAGATCGTCGGGGATGGCGAGCGCACAAAACTCTTGGCAACGCTCGCCTGTGGTCGCCACGTCGGTTTCGCGGGAGCTGCTACTCGAACCGATCAGCGCCTCAAGTGCTGTAATGAGGTTCGTCGCAGCTTGATGGAATGCACTCATCGGCCCCGCCCGCTTTGCGCGCAACACCTGCGCCCTAGCCGCTCTTCGCGAGTCCGGCGTGGATTTCCTGCAGCGCCCGTACTCCGATCGACTCGAGACTCAATGCGCGAATCGCACTGGCACTCGCCCGCGCGGCTGCCAGCGTTGTGCAGTAGGGAATGCCACGGGTGACAGCAGCGCTGCGAATCGAGGCCGAGTCTGCAATTGCCTGCGGATCGGGAGCCACCGTGTTCAATACGAGCTGCACGCCGCCATTCATAATGGCGTCCACACAGTGCGGGCCACCCTCGTGCACCTTGTTCACAACAGTCACGGTGAGCCCGGCGCGCTCGAGTGTCTCGGCTGTGCCGCGCGTCGCGAGCACTTCGAAGCCACAATCGATCAACTCTTTCACTGGGCCGACGATGCCGGCGTGCTCTTCGGTGCGCATCGAAACCAGCACGACACCCTTCTTCGGCAGCGTGTTGCCCGCCTGAATTTGTGCTTTCGCGTAGGCGCGGCCGAAATCGGAATCGATCCCCATGACTTCGCCCGTGCTCTTCATCTCGGGGCCGAGCAAGGTGTCGACACCCGGGAACTTCACGAAGGGAAGCACCGCTTCCTTGACTGAAAAGTAGCTCGGTACAATTTCGCTGGTGTAGTTGAGGGACTCGAGGCTTTCGCCAATCATCACACGAGCTGCAAACTTCGCCAGCGGCTTGCCAATTGCCTTCGAGACAAACGGCACGGTGCGTGAGGCACGAGGGTTGACCTCGATCACAAAGAGTTCGTTGCGCTTGATGGCGTACTGGACGTTCATCAACCCCAGCACACCCAGTTCGAGAGCCAACTCGCGGGTTGCGGCCAGGATGTCTTCGATGATCTGGCCTTTAAGAGTGTACGGGGGCAGTGAACAGGCGCTGTCGCCGGAGTGAACCCCCGCCTCTTCGATGTGCTCCATGATCGCGCCAATGACGACGTGAGTGCCGTCGCAGATTGCATCGACGTCCACTTCAATGGCGTCTGCGAGAAAGCAGTCGATCAAGACCGGATGCTCGGGCGAGGCCTTTACCGCGACGCGCATATAGTTGCGCAGCGCTTCGACATCTTGAACGATCTGCATCGCGCGGCCACCAAGTACGTAGGAGGGGCGCACGAGCACCGGGTAGCCAATGCGCTCGGCTACGGCTTCGGCCTCTTCGGCACTCCTGGCGACGCTACCGTCGGGACGCTTCAAGTTGAGCTTTTCGAGCAAGTCGTCAAAGCGTTCGCGATCTTCTGCGCGGTCGATTGCGTCGGGTGACGTACCGAGAATCGGGACGCCCGCCTCTTCAAGGGCAACGGCGAGTTTGAGGGGCGTCTGCCCACCAAACTGCACGATCACGCCATGCGGTTTTTCGATGTCGACGATCGACAACACGTCTTCGAGGGTGAGCGGCTCGAAGTAGAGCCGGTCGCTGGTGTCATAGTCCGTCGACACCGTCTCGGGGTTGCAGTTGACCATGATCGCTTCGTAGCCCGCCTCTTGCAGGGCAAAGACTGCGTGCACGCAGCAGTAGTCAAACTCGATCCCCTGACCGATCCGGTTGGGACCACCACCGAGGATCATTACGCTTTTGCGATCGGTGACGTTCGCTTCGCACTCGTCTTCATAGGTGGAGTAGAGATAGGGAGTGTCGGCCTGAAATTCGGCGCCGCAGGTGTCAACGCGCTTGTAGACCGGGAGCACGCTGTTTGCGATGCGCATCCCGCGCACCGTCCCTTCGTCGACGTTCCACAGCTGAGCCAAGCGTTGATCCGAAAAGCCCATCTGCTTTGCCGGGCGCAACCACTCGACGCGGTCTGTCGGATTCGACATCGACAGCTGCGATTCCATCTGACTGATTTCGTCGAGTTGGCGCAAGAACCACGGGTCGATCCACGTGCGGCGATACAACTCGTCGACAGTTGCACCGCGGCGAATCGCTTCGACCAGAGCCATAAGTCTGCCCGGCCGCGGCGTATCGATCGAAGCCCAAAGCGCTTCGTCACCCGCGGCGCCGTCGGGAAGATCGGGCGGCTCAAAGCCGCATTCGCCGACTTCAAGGGAGCGAATCGCCTTCTGCAAGCTCTCCTTAAAGGTCCGGCCAATTGCCATGACTTCACCAACGCTCTTCATTTGCGTGGTCAGGGTGTCGTCGGCGTTGGGAAACTTTTCAAATGTGAAGCGCGGAATCTTCGTCACGACATAGTCGATGGTCGGCTCGAAACTCGCCGGCGTTTCGCGGGTAATGTCGTTGCGAAGTTCGTCGAGGGTGTATCCAACAGCGAGCTTCGCCGCGATCTTCGCGATCGGAAAACCAGTGGCCTTCGAAGCCAAGGCCGAAGAGCGCGAGACGCGCGGATTCATCTCGATCACAATCAGGCTGCCGTCGACGGGGTTCACGCCAAACTGCACATTCGAGCCGCCGGTATCGACGCCAATCTCGCGCATGATCGCCGCGGCGGCGTCACGCATTTCCTGATACTCGCGATCGGTGAGCGTTTGTGCGGGGGCCACCGTGATGGAGTCGCCGGTATGCACGCCCATGGCGTCAAAGTTTTCGATGCTGCACACCACGACAACGTTGTCCGCGTTGTCGCGCATCATCTCGAGTTCGTATTCCTTCCAACCGAGAACGCTCTGCTCGATCAAACACTGGTGGCTGGGCGATTGATCAAGTGCCCACTGCACCTGGCGATCAAATTCTGACTCCTCAAAGCAGACGCTGCCGCCGGTACCGCCCATCGTAAAACTCGGGCGAATGATGGCCGGAATGCCCGTCTCTTGAACGATCTCCCGAGCTTCTTCAAGGGAGTGCGCGAGACCAGAGGTCGGCACGCGCAGGTTGATGTTGTTCATCGCGATGCGAAACAGCTCGCGGTCTTCGGCTTTGTTGATCGCGTCAAGGCTTGCGCCCACCAACTCGACACCGTGCTTTTCAAGCACACCGGCTGCGTCGAGTGCGATGGCCAGGTTGAGTGCAGTCTGCCCGCCAATGGTCGGCAACAGAACGTCCGGCTTTTCGATCGCGAAAATTTTATCGACGGCTTCGACTGTCATCGGCTCGATGTAAGTGCGGTCGGCCGTCTCGGGGTCGGTCATGATCGTAGCTGGGTTCGAGTTCAACAGGACGACGCGGTAGCCCTCTTCACGCAGCGCCTTACACGCCTGGGTGCCCGAGTAGTCGAACTCGCACGCCTGGCCGATCACGATCGGCCCGCTGCCGATCACCATAATGGTCTTGATGTCTTCTCTTTTCGGCACCTTGGGTCAGTCCTCGATCGCAGTGCGCGGGTTTTGTTCCGCGTCTGATAAGTCGTCCATTGCGTGGCTACAGAAAGTCAAAACCCGCAGACCTGCGCTCCACTGACCTTTTCGCCAGCCTTTACGCGTTCGACCATGTTGCGAAAACGGTCAAACAAGTAGCCCGCATCGTGCGGGCCCGGAGAGGCCTCCGGGTGATACTGCACGGAAAAGAGCGGAAGCTCACGATGTGCGAGGCCTTCGACCGTTCCGTCGTTCAAATTGATATGCGTGATCTCTACGGGTTCGCCTGCAGCGCGAAGCGAGTCGGCTTCGACCGCATAGCCGTGGTTCTCTGCGCAGATCGCAACCTTGCCGGTCGAGAGATCTTGTCCGGGTTGATTGCCCCCATGATGCCCAAACTTGAGCTTGCGCGTCGTGCCACCGAGGGCGAGTCCGAGGATCTGGTGCCCAAGACAGATGCCGAAGGTCGGCTTGGCGCGCACCAACTCGCGCACTGTCGCTTGCACGCCTTGAACCGCGGCCGGATCACCCGGGCCGTTGGACAAGAAGATCGCGTCGGGCGAAAGCGCCAACGCATCGGCGGCAGGCGTCGTTGCCGGGACGACGGTCACGTCAAAACCCT
>JBLHOB010000374.1:0-4086 GCA_047619425.1 Myxococcota bacterium | reverse complement strand
GGGGTGGGAAAGTGTTGAAGTCACAATGAACTTCAATCTGCTTTCTGTCAAGTCGTCGAACTCGCTTTCCGCGTGCGATTTGGTCGATTCATCGTGGTTTCGTGAAACCGTTATTGAGAAGAAGCTGCGAGGCGACCTTGCATGGGGTTTGCGGCTAGGGTGCGATCCGGTAAATTGGTATTTTCTCCAGACACCCCCTCAATAGAAGACGCACGTTGCTGCTTGTCGCCATGACATCGTTTCATTTTGCGATGTTTGCCGACGGTTTCAATTTCTTGTATTGCGTTGTGACGTGTAGTGATGTGTAGTGCTGCGCGCACGACCGTCGACGGGAGCGAAAAACATGGAGTCTGCAACCGCAGTTGTTCGCATCGTTGTACTCGGGCCGAACACAGGCGTAACCAATTCCGACGACACGCTGCGTGCCCTTCAGCGACTGGGTGACGAGGCGTCGATCGAGCGCTGTCCGCGAATCGATCTACTCCCCCAGGAATCCGAAGCTGAACTCTACGATCTATTTGTTTTGGACTGCATCGACGAAAACGAGGCCGCGCGCTGGCTCGGCATCGTCGGGAAGATGGGGCCCCCGGTACTGGCGGTCTTACGCAGCGACGACGACGAGGCCGCGATGCGCGCCTTTCGCAATGGCGCAGCCGAGTGTGTGCGCGTCGGGGCAGATTTTGCCAACGTGTTGCCCGCTGAGGCGTTGGATCTGATTCATCGCTGGCAAGGTCATCGAGAACGCGGGCTCGTTGAGCAGCGTATTCGTTGGCTTGAGGGCTTGCACGAAGCGATCATTAGTCAGATTCCCGCAGGCCTTGTTGTGCTCGATGGCGACGGTTGTGTCGTCACGTTGAACCCCGAGTGCACTCGGCTTCTGAGCGTCAGCGAAGCTTCGGCACTCGGCAAACCCTTTGCTTCGATTTGTCCGGTGCCTCTCTATAAACAAGGCGGACTCGCGAAGATGCTTGAAGGCGCTCGGCACGGCGATGGCGTGCCCGCCACCCGGGTGCGCTTTGCCGTCTCTGGGGACAACATTCAGGTGTTTGACGTGCGCGTCGAAGCGCTCGACAGCCAGGGGCGCGTGTTGCTCGTACTGTCGGATGTCACCGAGATCGAGCAGCAAGCCGAGCGCATCGGAGAGCTACAACGTTACAACGCGAACATCGTACAGAACATCAACAGCGCGCTGGTGGTCGTTGAGCCGAATCGGATCGTAAGCTTTGCCAACCGAACCGCGGAGCAGATCCTCGGTGTGGGGAGCGGCAAGCTCGTTGGGCGTCGCATCGCCGATTGGTTTCGGGACAACGAGACCGGGGTTCATCTGATTGTGCAGACGCTGATGGACGGCGAGTGCTTCAAGGGTGCCGAGACCATGATCGTGCGCGACGACGGCCGTGTGATTCCGATCGGTATTTCGTGCAGCCCACTCGAAGTCGTGGAAGGCATGCCGCTTGGTGCGGTTGCGATTTTTCAGGACTTGACCGACATCAAACAACTTGAACGCCAGGCGCTGCAGAGCGAGAAGCTCGCGTCGATCGGACAACTTGCGGCCGGCGTAGCACACGAGATCAACAACCCGGTTGGTTTTATCCATGCAAACTTGTTTCAGGTATCCGAATACCTGCAAGACCTCGGCGGCGTTTGGCAGGGCATGCAGGCGCTGCAGGACGCGGTCGCTTCGGGTGCGGGAATGGACGAGATCAGGGCGGCGTCTTCGAGTCTGAGCGCAGTCTGTGAGCAGGTCGATCTGGAGTACGTGAAGAACGACATTGTTAAAGCCGTGAGTGAGTCGCAGGAAGGCTCAGAGCGAATTCGCCACATCGTGCGTGACCTGCGCGACTTCTCGCGCCAAGACACTGGCGAGGCGACCCTGGCGGACGTGAATCAGTGCGTCGAGTCCACGGTCAATATTGTCTGGACCATGATGAAGCACGTTGTTGTATTGAAGAAAGATTATGCCGAGCTTCCGCGGCTGCGTTGCTATCCGATGCAGCTGAAGCAGGTTGTGATGAATTTGCTCGTGAACGCCTGTCAGGCAATCGAGGAGAAGCAAGCGCAGCCCGGCGCCGCAACCGAACCCGGCCAAGTGGAAGTGCGCACGCTACAGCGAGACGGCGGCATCGCGATTACGATTCGCGACACCGGGGCGGGCATTGCGCCGGACGCTCTCGCGAAGATTTTCGATCCCTTCTTTACCACCAAGGACATCGGTGCGGGAACAGGACTCGGACTTTCGACGAGCTACAGCATCGTTCAGCGACACGGCGGTGCGATCAAGGTGATGAGCGAAGTGGGGCAGGGCACGATGTTCGATGTGTGGTTGCCCGAGCGTCTCGATCCGACACCGCGGGCGGTGGTGAAAGGCTGAGCGTTGGGTGACAGCTGTTGTATGGCAATTGTTCTGCGCAAGCAGGCATAGCGCGAAAACGATATCGGGCGGGAGGCCACAGATTGGAAGAGAACCCGGAAAGTGTATGTCCGGTGGTGCTGATCGTTGACGACGAGGTGGGCATCTTAAATGCCATGCGACGCAGCCTGCGACGCGAGGGCTATGAGATCCTCACCGCCGAAGGGCCGCGTCAGGCGCTCGAGTTGATCGACGCTCACCACGTAGACCTCGTACTGTGTGATCAGATGATGCCGGAGATGGGTGGCGTGCAATTGCTTGAAGAGATTGGCCAGCGCAACCCGAAGGCCGCGCGACTGCTGATTACCGGGTGGCCCGACGACGTCGGTGCCGACGAGCTCGCCGAGCGGGGGATCACGGGGCCGCTCGCGAAGCCGTGGGAAGACGCCGAGCTGAAAGAAACTCTGCGCAAGGCATTGGCCCAGGTGCAGCGGCGGTAGCTTGCTCGCAGGGCTTATTGAGAAGCCCCGCTCTTTCTACAGCTTGCGCAGATACTCAATCGACGCGTTTTGAGTGTTCTTGGCACCTACGTTAAGCACACGGAAGCGGCGCTGGCTGCCCTTCATGTAGTACAGCCTGCCTTTGCCTGCGAAACCCATCTCGAAGATGGTGAGATGCGGTGGGATGCCACCCACCTTGCGACGTACTGCGAGGTTGTCCGCTTCGTCGTTGAGCCGCTTCAGTTTCTCTTCACATTTGAGCTTCATCGGCTCATCGCGCAAAGCGACGATGTCCGAGATGGCACGATCATCGATTTCAAGATTGCGGTAGAGGGTAGAGAAGCGCCGGGTCAAGACCTCGGACTCCTTCATGCGGCTTGCTTCTTCTGTTGCAGCGTCTTTCGAAGCGCGCTTCAAGTTGCGTTCAAGCTCTCTGATTGCCGAGTCCCGCGTCGCGAGGTCTTCGCTCGCCTCTTCGAGCAAGTCTTCGAGTGCGTTGATCTCGCGGTTGAGCTCGCCTGCGTGGGCGGTGGACTCTCGCAGTTCAAGCTCCCGGGATTCGAGGCCGTGAAGCTTGCTCTCGAGTAGTTTCCGCTCGTCGCGAAGTTGATTGACCTCACTTACCTGCTCGGGCTCGGTGGGTTCGACTGCGCGGAATCGACTGCGAACAAGGTCGAGCTCTTCTTCAATCGAGCGCGTGCGACTCTCTGTTGATTTACGCTCTTCGATTGCCTGCTCGAGTAAAAGCCGCTGACGCCTGGCGGTGGAAAGGCTGCGCAACCACAGCACCTGCATCATCAGCCCGGCGTAGAGGATCAAGATTGCATTGGCGAGGACAGAGTTGTGCGGGATGGTCACCGTCAAGTATGCGCTCGCGGGCAATAGTGCGTCGGCCTCGGCGAGTATGTCCGCGAGGGTAAAACGTTGGGGCGGCGGCGAGGGGGCGCGTCCCGCTACATAGATGAGCGTATAGCCGTCGCGGCCGAGGATGATTGGAGCGACATCGACTCCGCCGAAAGCCGTCCAGGTGGAATTCTTAATGTAGCCGTCGACTTTGAATTGAATTTGGCTGGAGATGGGATAGCGAAAGTCAGTGACCTGTAGAGCAGAGCGCGTGAGGTCGCCGAAGTAGCGGTAGAGATAGCCTTCAAGCGATCGGATCGTGAAGATGTATAGAAGGATGAAGATCGCGATTGCGATAAAGGTGAAGCGGAAGGAGTAGAGGCGCCGGAGAAA
>JBLHOB010000373.1:0-4090 GCA_047619425.1 Myxococcota bacterium | reverse complement strand
TGCAAGCCGACGTCGCTCCCGAACGCGAAGACCTCGCAGCCAGTTGGGTGAACCGCAAGATGCTCGATCTCGAGACGGAGGCGCAGCGCATTCAAGCAGGTAGCGTGGAACGCATTGAGCGATGCGAACGCATCGTTGCGATCTTCGATCAATAGCGGCGGCACAAGTACCGGCGACAAGCACTGAATTAAAAAAGGCGCCTGATCGATTATTCGATCAGGCGCCTCTTTATTACATCTTGCGTCAAACAGATCTCGCCTCAAACGTCCTTCCGGGCGCTTAGTCGACGATCTAGTCGAGTGCCTTGCACTCGCGATAGAAGTCGAAGCAGTTGTCGCGATTCACCTTGTCCGCGCGCTGCCGCATGGCCGTGCTTGGGTGCTGGTTCAAGCAACCGCTGATTCCGTAAATGTCGTTGTAGCCCCACTCGATCTCTTCGCGCAACGGCACAAAGTGATCCTGGATCACTTCGTAAATCGGTTCGACGTTGAACTTCGGGTTCTTCAGGAAATTCAACAACAACTCGATGTTGCAGTTACCCGCGCCGCGCCCAATACCGTTTACCGTGGCGTCGAGCAGGTTGACGCCGCGAATGATGGCCTCTTGGGTATTCGCGAAGGCCAGCTGCTGGTTGTTGTGCGCGTGGAAGCCGAGTTCTTTGCCCGGAGCGTATTTGCGATAGAGATCGACATAGTGCGCGACCTGCTCGGAGTAGAACGCCCCGAAACTGTCGACCAGGTAGAGGTAATCGGTCTCGTCGGATTCGTTTACCGCGTTGAGCCCTTCGACCAACTCGGTTTCGATTGCGACCGAGGGCGCCATGATGTTTAGCGTCGTGATGTAACCAAGGTCCTTGGTCCGCTTCACGAGTTCGAGGCCCTTGTCGACGTCCGCCACGTAACAAGCCGTGCGAATCATATCGAGGTCGGTCTGGTCACGGGGTTTCAACGCGTCGACGTCAACGCGCCCGACGTCATACATTACCGCGAGCATCGGGCGCGTCTCGGACTCGTAGGAGTTCACGACGCGCTTGATGTCGTCGTCATCGCAGAAGTTCCATGCGCCGTACTTGTCGCGGGGGAAGGCGTCGCTCTCTACAACCTTCTTGCCAATCTCGAAGAAGTCGATTGCCGCGTCACATGCGGCGCGATAGGTCGCTTTGACCAGGTCGTCCTTGAACTGATAGTTGTTGATCAGTCCACCGTCCCTGATCGTGCAATCCAACACCTTGATTTCTTCTCTGAACATCTTGGACCTCCGTAAAACGCCGCAACGTGCGCTTGTCACTTCTCAATTCGTTTTGGGCTTCGGCTTTGTCTTTGCCTCAGCATTCGGCGTCATGCCGCATCGTGCTGTTTCGGAATCAGTTTTTTAGGGCCGTATGCCTTATGGGTGACCGACGAGCCCTCGGCTCACCTCAAACCCTGCAAACATGAGCCGTACAAAAAATCTTGAAACCAACCGAAGCGGAGTTTGAGATGCAGACAAACGCCGGTTTGCCACCAGCGCCGCACCACAAATCCCTCGTTTCGTCGGCACGTTAGCGAAGAATCGCGAAAGTAGCGGTGGATTGGCGGCGGGCGCTGAGATTCCAGCGCGAAGTCCCCAGGGGAGGCTGTTCCCCGAAATCCAAATTGTGGATGGGATTTGGTTGAAGACCCATACCGTTGCTACCTAGTTGCGCCTTGGAGTCATGCGCAGTCCCTGCCCGGCCGAAGCCGCCACGGCCTACAAACATCGCCACCACTCAGTCGAGATTTAGGAGCCCCTTCGATGACAATCGAAATCACGTACTGCGCACGTTGAAACTACCTGCCACAGGCCACCAGTTTGGCGGCCACCCTCCTCGCCGAAACGGGCATCCCGTGTGCATTGATCCCCGGTCCCAGCGGAATTTTCGACATCACCTCCGACGGTGAGTTGCTGTATTCCAAACACGCACAGGGGCGCTTTCCCTCCGATCGGGAAATTCTCGACCTGCTCTCCTAAAACGACTCGAGGCAGAAGATTCATGCGATGAACGCAATTGGCTTCACAGACGTGAACCCAAGGCACAGACCTGCCGATAGAAACAGCGGTTTCAGCCGCATCTGCCGGACTCGCCGAGCAACGTCGCGAGAATGGCTTAAGATCACGGCCCACGTTTGGAGCGACCTTTGAAACGCAACATCACGACCCCGATCACTGCACTGCTCGCACTTGGCTCAAGTCTTGGGCTCGCCCTTGGCTTGGCCGGCTGCGCCATGGTTGGCCCGGCCGATCCGGATGCGATGCCAGCAGCCGCAACACCAGTGAGCGATGATGCATCGGCGACTGCAGCACGCGACGCGCGCCCCGACGAACTGCAGAACTGGAGTCGACTGTCAAAGGAAGGACGCGAGCACTTGATGCTCGGCCGCTACAGCGCTGCCGAGCAAAGCCTCTTGAGCGCCTTCGAAGTCTCAAAAGCATTCCGTCCTCGAGACGTACGCCGCGGCGTGAGCTTTGGCAATCTCGAACTCCTGGCCGCCAAATACCAAAGTGTTCATCAAGAGTCTTCCACGGTACGAGTTCTCGCAATCATCGCGATCGAATCGGCAGACCAGAGTGCGTTTGACTACCCGGGTCTCAGCGATCTCATGATGACCCTCGGCGACCTCCAGAGCCAAGCCGAAGATGCAACTGCCGCCAAAGCTTCGTATGAGCGCGCACAAGCGCTTCGCATGAACAAAAGCGGCGCAACGTCGCCCACCCTCATCGATGTCCACCGCAAGCTCGCCATGGTCGCAGTCGATCTCGAACTTCCCGAGCAAGCCGTCGCAGAAGCCGACATCGCAATCGAACTCGCCGAGACTCACTACGACGCCAACTCCTCCGAAATGGTCAGCACAAGACTTCAGGCGGCTTCTGCTTACCAATTTGCCGAACATCACGCGAGCGCCCAGCAGCAGTACGAAAGGGCAATTGACGCCCAGCGCCAGATCGAGCCCTCAAGCCTGACCGAGGCGGTCGCACTCAATGGCCTCGCCTTTCTCCAACTGCAGATGGAGCACCTGCCCGACGCACTCACCAGCGTCGACTTCTCGTTGGCGGTCCTCGAGTCGATCGAAGTCCGCGGCATTGATCGCGCCATGATTCTCGACACGAAGGCACAAATTCTCGCTGCCCAGGGCAAGTCCGATGCGGCAGACAAGTTGTTCAATGAAGTGTTGATCGACGCGGCTACGGCTTCCGCGAAAGACAAGCGCGTGCTTTTCGAGTCCTACGCGCGATTTCTCGACGAGCAAGATCGCACCAGTGATGCCCGCGCGATTCGCACCGAAATCAATAGCAATGACGGTGTCAACGACGCGCCGGAGACGGCCTCGCCCGACGCACCCAACGCCGACACCGCGGGCGCAAACCCCGCCAGCGACGCCCCTGCCTCTCAGACAACCGCCGAGGCGGACTGGTCTGATGACGCATCGGTTGAGTACGCCGAACCGGCCAACTAGCCGCTCCGCTCGTTGCGATCTGCTTTTACAATCTGCTTTTAAGATCTGCTTTTGCGGCCTCAAGAGTCGCGTCCTCAAGAGCCCCTCCGCCCCAGTTGTAGGCGTTTGCGCGACGCGATCGGCATCTCCGCGCCTCAAGGAAATCCTGTGTTTCTTCCGATCTGTGGAAGAAGTAGGGTCGTCTGAGAACCCGATTGTCGTTTCTCCGACGATCTACCGAGCCTCGTCCTGCCAACCGATGGCGGCCGCCTAAGCTTCACCCTGCGCTCACGCACATGATTGCGCGACTTGGCCAAGGGCTTTATTGCGAAAACGGAACGCGCCCGGACGAGCTTCTCTGCCACGCCGCAAGCAAAGCGATCGCCAACGCAACACTGGGAGCAGGCTCGTACCCGTCCACCTCACGCCACTAGCCTTCCGGCTTTGCAACTGTCCCTGCGCGGACCGCCACCAGGCTTTCGTAAAACGCAGGCCCGCCAC
The DNA here is from genome assembly GCA_047619425.1 of Myxococcota bacterium. GTDB lineage: Bacteria > Myxococcota_A > UBA9160 > UBA9160 > UBA4427 > DUBZ01. The sequence goes on along the minus strand of JBLHOB010000373.1, from coordinate 137 downwards.
CGGATTTGCCGCCCCGCCAAAGCGCAAATGGCGACCGGACCGCCAGCGTGAGCCCCGCATCTTCAAAGTAGTCCGGGTAGTTGTAGATGGGATGCAGCGCGCAGAGGCGCAGCATCCAGGCGGCCCAATTAATGGGG
>JBLHOB010000372.1:0-4090 GCA_047619425.1 Myxococcota bacterium | reverse complement strand
AAGATTTGACCGGTAAACGCCAAAGTCCCGGCCCAGGCGTCCAACGTGCCCGCCGCAGGTGGAGAGGCGAATACCTTGTCCGCAACCGGCGCCAGCAACGTGTCGGACAAGACAACTTTCTCAAAAACCCCGAAGTTCATCAGCGCAAGTCCCCAGCCTAGCTGCTGGGCGTTTGCTTGCTTCGGCTCGTCCAGCTGTGCAAGAAAGTCTGTCGCGCGCACGATCGGACCTGCAACGAGTTGCGGAAAGAACGTGACGAAGAGCGCGAAGTCGGCCAGTGACTTCGCCGGCTTGCCCTCCCCTCGATAGATCGAGAACGTGTACGAAAGCGTTTGAAACGTATAGAACGAGATGCCAAGGGGGAGGATGATGTCCGGCGGCGCGGGTTCGTACGCGACCCCGGCCTGTCGAACCAACCACGCAAAATTTTCAAGCACAAAGCCCGCGTACTTGAAGTAACCGAGCAAGCCGAGATTTACCGAAAGACTCAACCACAAGAGCCTGCGGCGATCGCGCGGGCTATCGCTTTCGTACATGCGTCGCCCGACGAACCAATCGACGACCGTCGAGATCCACAGCAGGACAACGAAGGGCGGGTTCCACGCCGCATAGAACACGTAGCTCGCGATGACGAGATTCAGCTTCTTTAGCGACCAGCCAATTGGAAGCCGGTGCATTAACGCAACGAGAGCGAAGAACACGAGAAACGTAAATGAGTTGAAGAGCATGGTCCCGCACTTACGTGACGCTGCTGATGAAAGCCGCTGGTTGATACGAACGCGAAGGGATCGTATCGCACCGAGACGTCGTCGCGCGCACTCGTTTGGCGTCCCCGCGTCTATGCTGCGTCAATCATGTCGAATGCGAAAAAAACCGCCCTTCTCTGATGCAATTTTTCAAAGCACTTCGATCAAGCACTTCAATTAAGCACCCAAATCTAGAGAAGGCCGGCTATATCGACATAAGTCGTAGTCTAAAGAGAACTATTTCGGTTGAACGCTCTGCGCTTCGGGGCCCTTATTCCCTTCTGCAGCCTCGAATTCAACAGCCTGGCCATCTTCTAGATTCCGAAATCCGTCCCCGATGATGCTCGAGAAATGTACGAAGAGATCCTTCCCACCTTCGTCCGGAGTAATGAAGCCATAGCCCTTTTGCTCACTGAACCATTTTACCGTGCCCTTAGCCAATCTACTCTCTCCCTGCGTCGTTCCGCATCTTGGTCTTGTCGATCAAATTTTTGGTTCGCAACTGATGTTGGACATCACCCAACAATGCCACCATCCAACAACACTGTAGTCACATTTCGAGGGTCAAGGGAACAACTTTCTTTCCCGCTTTCACAAATTTTATTGGCAACAATTGTGCCGCTCGTGTGGTCAAAGTTTGCGCTTGGGTATGCGAAGTAACCACCGGTGTCTCACTCGGGCCAAATGGGTTTGTGCTGCGACGCGTCAGATCAAACGCGTTACATCACCGAAGCCAAATGCTCCCCAGGCCGTACAGAGAGCCGCTCCAGCCCCTCGGGGTTAGACTGCGACCGCGCTAAGTGACTGATCGTAAAGTGCTACTTCGTCGCCCGCGTGTTCGTACAAGCGGCAGCTCGCTTCAAATCTTGATGAGTAGATGACGACTTAGATCACCCAACAACTCGGGCAACATCATGCGCTCGGTGAAGCGCCAACAACCGTCGACGCGTTCAAATTGATCGTGATAGCGACCTGAAATAATTGCCTGAAGCGGAAAGTCTTCAAGGCATTGAAAGACGGTGAAGTACGCACGCGATGTGGCCCTGTCGTTGGCTTCGTCCACTTCGATGATCGCGTTGGTTGTAACGTGCTTGGTCCGAGGCGTGCCGTCTGGGTATAGGCGAGTTGATTGTTGGTAAACCGCAAGCGCGGCGGCGCGCCCGCCGGGGCCGCGCGCGGCGCCGGGTGAGGTGATCACCGCGTGCTCGAACAAGTCGGCGACGCCTTCGAAGTCACCGAGATCAATTCGCTCGGCATAGGTGTAAAGAAGATTTTCGATCTCACGCTGACTATCGCTCATCGGACGCTGTGTCCTCCGCCATTGCCCAGCCAAAACGACTGCGCGAAGTGCGAAGTCTACCGCCCGAAGCGGCGGCTGAAAACATCCGCCTCGCGAGCCGAGCCACCTTCGACGCTACAACCGCTGATCAAGCGATGAGATCGACCAGCATTCCCAGGTTCTGATAACGGTTCACCGCCAACAGCCCGCTGCTGTCGACCGGGTTCGCCGGGTGCGTCAGGAATTCGCCGCCACCGTCCAAGAGGTTGCGGCTCGCGCGCTCCGTCGAATTCGCGAGCCCAGCAGCGCCGATAAATGAAGCACTCACTCGGGCGAAGCGACCGTCGGTGATGGCATCTGATAGTTCGTCGCTGTCGATCGAGAGCGAGCCATCGGTTGCACGGTCGATTCCAATCGACTCAAGCGAACTGACGAATGGGGAAACTGCAGCACCCAACTGGAGGGCGTAGGACGTTGTTAGATCGCTGGGAAGCGACTGCGCAAAGTCCAGTGCGTCGTTGTAGGCGCTGATGAAGGTCTCGAGATCTTCTTCGATCTCGGTAGCGTTGGCTTGAACGGTGATCGTAACCGCCTCGCCATCGGTCGTGTCTGCGAGCACCAATTCGACCGAGTCACTGTAGAGACTGAGGGTATTGCTCTGTGATGTAGTCGACGACCCGCCGTCGATGGCATAAACGGCATTCACGGCGGTCGTAAGAAGCCCACCGGTCCCTGCGTCGGTATCGACAGAGGTCGTCTCTTCGAGGTTGACCCCACTGAGTACATCTCCACTTAATGTAAACGCAGAACCAGTGCCTGTTGAATGCGCGGTAAGCGATACATACGACTCGCCGGATGTCCCGTCACTCACCACCTCGGCATACACGCCGCTACTCGCCTGGTCATTGACCTCGGCCGCAATCGCGTCGAGAACGTCGAGGTTGGTGTCTCCGACATCGATGTCGATGGACATGGCGAAAGTGGTGCCATCGACCGTAATCGAAAAGGACTCGGTGCCGTCGCTAAAATTATCATCCGCGTCGCTAAGATTGTCAGAGACAACCTGCTGGGCCGTCGCAACCTGCTCAACTTCGACACTGAAAACCATCGGCGAGGTGAGTCGGTCCGCGCTTCCGCTGACTGCGTCAGAACTCGAGGTGACAACTTCGCGTTGATCAAATACGGACTCCCCATCGTTGCGCGAGAACAGCGATCGAGCTGCGCGTTCAAGTGTTTGCGCCCTCTCCTTGATCCCTTCGTGGATGTACACCCGATCACTCGACGAGTAGCGGGAGTAGATCAGCGACGCCTGCTGCTTTACAAACTGCGCCGCGAGGGTACTCGCGACCGAGGCGCCGCTCCCGACGAGACTCGAAGACGTCGAAGCCGAAGATCCAATACGCCCCGTCACGGGATTAATCTGAGACAAACTCAATGCCATGCAAACCTCGCACGTTCCATTGTGAAACTTTCAAATTGAAAGCCGTAGGTTTATCAACCCATCGGCGAGGTAACCAAATTGAAAGAGTTCAAAATGAAACGAAGCGAGCCCTATTCTTGCGCTTGGCGCAAAACTCATTGTAACGCCCTGCGACCCTTTCGAGACAACTATTGAGCAACACTCCGCTGTTCCACCGATGCATGGCGCAACCACGCTCCTAGGCCCTGCGCTGCTGCCCAAAGAGAACCTTCTTCGCGTCGTCGCCGATGGGCTCGGCACCCCAATCGTCTTTGCCCGCCTCGAGCCCGCGGACCCAAGCAGGACGCTCCGACACGGCACTGTACCAGCGCGCGACATTTGGATACGCCGCGAGTTCAACCCCGTGCATGCCGCGAAATCCAACCCACGGTCCAATTGCGATGTCGGCGATCGAATAGTCGCCAGCAACGTACTCTCGTTCAGTCAACCGCCCGTCGAGAATTCCGTAGAGCCTGTCCACTTCGTCTCCATAACGCTTGAGTGCGTAGGGCACCTGCTCATCGGCATAGTTACGAAAGTGCCCCAGCTGCCCGAGCATCGGACCAAAGTTGGCCATCTGCCACATCACCCACTCCATCACCTCGC
>JBLHOB010000371.1:0-4123 GCA_047619425.1 Myxococcota bacterium | reverse complement strand
GTACCGGCAGCCTCGCCGGTAACATTGCTGGTTCAGTAACCAAGACGTTCACCTTCGTTCCGGAGCCGGGCACTGTTCTTCTGCTCGTGACGGGCGCTGCTGGACTCGCGATCGTCGGCCGAAAGCGAATGCGCAAGTAAGCTCGCGCATTCGTTAAGGCAATGAATTTGGCGGCCATCCTTCGGGATGGTCGCCTTTTTCTTTTTGATTTCGCCAATCGCCTAGCCGATGCACAACCCAATTCGGGGTAGACTTCCGATCCGGTTAGGAACGTCGCGAGATTGGATTGATACCAATCGTACGGCGGTAAGAGGTGGGGTGATGAGCCGCTAAAGTGCGCATTCGCCTCATAAGACGAGCATTTGCGGCCGAACATGCCGCAAAGAAGAAGAGACGCGAGACTACAGAGGCGGCACTCAGGAACATGGCGAAACGCAATATTTTTGATTCCGCTTGGATTTACTTCGTTGGAGCCGCGCTCCTGATCGTGGCGGCAGTGGCCAGCCAGATTGAGGTGAAAATACCTCACGAGCGCCCAGAGGGCAGTGTCGAAGACCTTCTGACGCTTGCCGAGCGCGACGATCTGAACGTGATGTTCATCGTGATCGATACGTTGCGCGCCGATGCCATGAACGCCTACGGCTCGCCGCGCATCACGAGTCCGGTCATGGCCGATCTCGCATCTACCGGGATTCGCTTTGAGTCCGTCGAGAGCCAGTCGAGTTGGACGAAAGCCTCGATGGCATCAATGTGGCAGGGCATGTATCCCGAGCGGACCAAGATCCAGCGCTACTTCCAGACGCTCACCGACGACGCCCAAATGGCGACCGAAACGCTGAATGACGCCGGCTTTTTGACGGGGGGCATTTGGCGCAACGGTTGGGTCGCGGCGAACTTTGGCTTCAACCAGGGCTTTGACCTGTACGTTCGCCCAAATCCGACGCGCCGCGTCGGTATGCAGCTGGGCAACCCATCCGCCGCGAAGCTGAACGGCACCGACTACGACACCACCGAAGCGGCCTTCGGGTTCCTCGAGACGTACAAGAACGAGCGCTTCTTCTTGTACCTCCACTACATGGACGTACATCAGTCGCTCTACGCCGATACTTCACCGCTCTACGGCACCAATTCGCGGGACTTCTACGACTCGTCCATTCACTGGGTCGATCGCAACGTCGGCATGCTCGTCGACGCGTTGAAGGACCGCAATCTCGCTGACAAAACCATGATCGTGATCTTGTCCGATCACGGTGAGGGGTTCTTCGAGCACGGTCAGGAAGGGCATGCGCGCACGCTGTTCACCGAAGTGCAGAAGGTGCCGCTGATCATTATCCCTCCCTTTAAGATTCCGGGCGGCGTTGTCGTCGAACCGCAAGTGGCCAACGTCGACATCTGGCCCACGCTATTCGACATATTGGATTTGCCGCCGCTCTCACGAGCCGACGGGAAATCGCTCTTGCCGTTGATTTTGGATGCCGGGGGTACGCAGGCAACTCGAGACTCGGTCAAAGACCAGGTCGCCGAACTAAGCAATCGATCGATTTTCTCTCAGCTCGACCTTTCGTGGGGCAAGATTGGCGACGACAGCGATCCGTTGCTCTCTATGCTCAAGGACGATCACCGCACGGTGTTGCGCATGAATCGCGAAGGGCACGAGTGGCTCTACGACCACGCGGAAGATCCGAGGGAGAGGGTGAATCTCGCGAAAGACCAACCCGAATTGGTCGCCGATTATCGCGGTGAAATGCAGGCTTTCCTGGACTTCGTACCGGAAGATTCGGTCGAGATCGACGAAGTCGAACTCGACCAGATGCGGCTTCACCAACTGCGCGCACTCGGCTACGTGATTGAGCCGCGCACCAAGAAAGCCCCCGAAGCCAAGTAGCGCCGCGCTACTCGCCCAGTCGGGTCTCGAGCGCCCGTGTCTGTGCGTGTCTTTCGAGGGCCAACTCGATCAAGCGGTCGAGAAGCTCGGTGTAGCTGAGCCCTGTGGCCTCCCAGAGGCGCGGGTACATCGAGACGCTGGTGAAACCGGGCAGGCTGTTGAGCTCATTGATGTAGAGGGCGCCGCCCTCTTTCTTTTCGAGCAAAAAGTCGACTCGCGCCAGGCCCGTGCCATCGAGGGCGCGAAAGGCTCGAACCGCCAGCTGCCGCACCTCGTCGCTTTGTGCTTGGCTGATCTCGGCCGGGATAATGAGCTCTGTCGAGTCGTCGAGGTACTTGGCCTTGTAGTCGTAGAACGCGCTGTGAGGGCGAATTTCGCCCGGTAGCGATGGCTGGGGTTCGTCATTACCCAAAACCGCCACCTCGATCTCGCGGGCGTCTACGGCCTTCTCGAGTAGGATTTTGGTGTCGTAGCGTCGCGCGTCGATCATTGCCGCGACAAGCGATGCCTCGTCGTCGGCTCGATGGATCCCGACGGAAGACCCCGAATTCGCGGGTTTCACGTAGAGAGGGCTGCCGAGCTCAGCGAGGCCGCGTCGGGCGGTGTCGGCAAGTCGCTCGGGAAGCAGGTCGTTGCCCTGAAACGTCAACCACGGGACAACGGGCAAGCCCGCGGCGTGGAGCAGCCGCTTGGCGACGTCTTTGTCCATCTGCATGGCCGAGCTCAGCACCCCCGAGCCGACATAGGCGATGCCCGCCAGCTCCAGAAGTCCTTGCAGCGCGCCGTCCTCGCCGCCACGGCCGTGGATGATGGGGAAGATCACATCGAGCGAGTCGCCGAGCCTTGCTTCGGTTTCTCCCGCCGGAACGAGGGCTGTATTCGACGGTTTGGCGGGGAGTATGACTTCGTGTGCGCCCGGAGGCGGAAGCTGGATTTTCTCGCCCCCGGCCTTACCGCCAGCCAGCAGCGCGGCGGGTGCAATGCTCGGAGGGGCCGAATACCAGCGCCCGTCGGCATCCACCCCAATCAGGGTGATGTCGTAGCGCTTGGTATCGAGGGCGGCGAGAATCGACGTCGCCGAATTGATCGATACCTCGTGCTCAACGGAACGTCCGCCAAAAAGTAGCCCTACTCGCAGCTTGCTCATCTCACCCCCTGTGGCGAGCATATCTCCAAACGCGTCGTTCTGCCTTGGTTGACCCGATTCGGCAAGCCTCGTACCTTGCCGCGATGGCCCAACCAACCACTCCCAGCGATGCCGAGTTCACCCCCGAATTGAAGCGAAAAGAAGCCGCTCTCCACGAGCTGTTGCGGCAGACGGGCGGGCTCGCAATTGCCTTTTCGGGAGGCGTCGATTCGAGTTACCTCGCCTACGCGGCCAAGCAGGTACTCGGTGAAAAGTGTCTGGCCGTTACGGCGCTGTCACCGTCGTATCCCAAAGTGCAGCGCGAAATGGCGGAGAAAATCGTCGACGACTTTGAGATCCCCCACCGCTTTATCGAAGCCCACGAAATGGAAAATGAGGCCTACCGCGAGAACAACCCGGACCGCTGCTATCACTGCAAGACCGAGCTGTTCGATCGCATCGACGAGGTGATGGGCAAGCTCGACTTTGCTTCGGTCGCCTACGGGATTAACCGCGATGACACCGGTGATTTCCGTCCCGGACACGCGGCGGCTCATGAGCACAATGTTCTGGCCCCGCTGCTCGACGCGGGCCTTGGCAAAGAAGAGATCCGGGTGCTTTCGCGCAGGGTTGGCTTGCCGACAGCCGAACTGCCCGCCTCAGCATGTCTCGCGTCACGACTGCCATACGGCACGAAGGTCACCTCGGAGCGTCTGGGCCAAGTGGAGCGCGGTGAAGATCGATTGCGCGAGCTTGGGTTTCGACAGATTCGCCTGCGCCACCACGGCAACTTGGCGCGCATTGAAGTCGCCCCCGACGAACTTGCAAAGGCCCTTGATCCCACGATGGCTGCCGCGATGGCAAAGGCGATCAAGAGCTTGGGGTTCCGCTGGATCTCGCTTGATCTCGAGGGCTATCGCACTGGCTCGCTGAACGAAATTTTGAACAATGACGTTCGGAACAAGCACACGTCATCGAGCAACACGATGACGGACAACCTCACCAACAGCCCCGCCGACTCGAAGACCGACTCGACCGGCGGCACCCACTAAAAAGAAGAAACTCTTGGACCCGTTCATCGAATGTGTGGGCGACCCCCGCGCCATGGGGCA
>JBLHOB010000370.1:0-4124 GCA_047619425.1 Myxococcota bacterium | reverse complement strand
CAGGCTCTGGTCGAGCGCGTAACGGCCTTGTTCGAAGAGTGGAACTTCGCCCAGGCATTGCATGAGACCGAAAGCTTCTTCTGGACCCACTTCACCGATACTTACCTCGAACTCGCCAAGCCCCGCGCGCGCTGGTACGAAGACGGTGTTCGCGGCGAGCAAGCGGTTCTGAGCGGTTCGTCGGTTGCGGCACTGCGCCTTGGCTTCAACGTGTTGCTGCGCTTGTTTGCGCCCGTTATGCCCTACATCACCGAAGAGATTTGGTCGTGGACGTTCGCCGAAGAGACTGGCGAGCCGTCGATTCACCGCGCTCCGTGGCCTTCGGCTGTGGACTTTGAAGGCATTGCGGCACCCGACTCGAAGCAGAGCTTTGCTCTCGCAGTTGGAGCCCTTGCAGCGATTAACAAGTCAAAGGCCGACAACGAAGTCTCGTTGGGTCGGGAAGTCGAGAAGATGACGTTGAATGCAAATGCGGCGACTCTTGCGCTCCTGGCTCCTGTCGAGGCGGACGTCATGGCCGCAACGCGCTGTGCGAGTAACCAAAACAAAGAAGACGCCCAACTCGAAGACGGTGTCGTTGCAATCGCAGAGATCGTTTTTGCGCCCAAGCCGGAAAAGCCCGCCAAGCCGAGCGCGTAGTCGTCGGTGTGCGTCGTTTCGGGGCGTGAATGACCTGGGCCGATCGAGAGCCCGTTGCCAAGTCATACGTGCCACTTGTTACGGCTTTGCGCGTCGCTCTCGGATCAAGCCTTCTTGGGTTACCGACGCGATACGGGTTCCGTCCGGTGCATACATGGCGCCGTGTACGAGCGCGCGCCCTGCGTGAGACAGAGGGCTTTGCGACGAGTAGAGAAACCAATCGTCGAGTGCCGGTGGGTGGTGGAGCCAGAGGCAATGGTCGAGGCTCGCCATCATGATGTTGCCACCTGGATTGCGTCCGGTCGGCTTTAGGGCCGTACCGAGCAGCGATCGATCGCTCGCATAGACAAGTAACGCAGTGCGTAGCAGCGGGTCTTCGGGGGGCTTGCCGTTGAGTCGCATCCAGATATTGCGCTGTGGGTCGAGCGCGGTGTCGCAACCCGGTTGTGTCGGGTCGTCCACCACGCGCATCTCGAGAGTGCCGGTGATGATCTCTTTGGGCGGCGGCTGCTTGAACATGCGCGCGCGTACTTCAGACATCTCCGGCAGGCCCTCGGGCCTGGGAACGTCTGGCATGGGCTCCTGGTGCTCGAAGCTTTCTTCCGGGGTCGCGAAGCTGGCAGACAAGTTGAAGATCGCCTCACCCGCCTGGAGTGCGACGACGCGTCGGGTAGTAAAGGTGCGACCGTCGCGGATTCGGTCGACCGTAAAACGAATAGGCTTGCCGTAGCTACCCGGTCTTAGGAAATAAGCGTGAAGCGAGTGGAGTACGGCGCCTTCCCCGACGGTGCGGCCCGCGGCGACGACCGATTGCCCTGCGACCAATCCGCCAAAGAGCCTTCCCTTTGCGACGCCCGGGTCGCCGACAAAGAAGTCGCGATCGAGTTGCTCGAGGTCAAGGCTTCGGATGACCTGAGGAACAGAGAATTCTTGCATGTGGGGATCGGATTTCACTTCACTCACTTCGGTTGTGTCCTTTCAAGATTCAACATTAGGCAGGGGCGGTCGCTCGCGCGGCGGCGTCGGGTGCTCGTTGAGTCGTGATGTCGTGATGTCGAATTACCGACTCGCGTGGGCGCACGCGAAGCGCTTAGTCTTCTGCTGCCTCAAGAGCCTCTCGGGCTTCTTCGACTTGCCGCAATTCAAGCTCTTCGGCGTCTTCGAGTGCCCAGCCTGCCGGCGGCCGATAGAGAGAGTGATACAGCGATGCGATCGAGAGGTTCCACAATACCATGCCCGGCACGATGCCGAGGATCGCCGCCGCTCCAAGCTGAGTTGCGAATAGGACCAACAGGGCAACTCCCGCGAAGCCCACGCTGCAAATACCCAGCAACTGCCAGGCGCATTGGCGACTGAGTCGGATGCTGTCTCGGATGGCTGCCGCACCCCCCAACTCGTCTTCTAGCAGCAGGAACGACACGAATCGCGTGGCGCAGAAAAATACGATACCGGGGATCAGCAACACCAAGGAGGCGCTCGAGAAGATCAACGTCATCAAGGCATTTGCGAGGAAGACGGACGGATATCGGTTGAAGACAGAGAACAGGTGATCAAACGAGACCCGGCCGCTGCGTACTGCACGCAGGCAGAGAAACGAAACGCCCATTTCGAGTGGCCCGGCGATCAGGAGAAAGGAAGCCGAGCTGTAGTAGGACCCGTATTCGAGGTAGACAAATAGGGACCCACACCCGGCTCCGACCATGATCATGATGAAAAATACGATCAAGAACGGGACGATGTCGTCGCTGAAAACTTGAAGAGCGTTCCCGATGGCACCTCGGACGGTTGCTTCGGGGATTGTCCCTCGTGGCGCTACCCTGCTCAAAATCGCTATTCCTATCAGCCATCTGTTAAATGGCTTGCGTAGTCTTTGTCGGAAAATACCGTGTGAGGTTATACGGATACGCGGCGCGTTCGCATAACCTTGGCAGCACCCTAGTTTCGTCGGACGTTACCTTGAGTGATGGAGTTCTGAAATGAGATCACGATCACTGGTTTTGTTGTCGGGCACTGTGACCCTCGGCTTGGGATATTGGCTGTCCGAGGCGTCGCGCGACTCGCGAGAGATTTGGCTCACGATGGGCGCGTGGATTCTGGGGTTCTGGTTTGCCGGAGGGCTGCTCGGCGGCAGCAGCGATGAAGCGGAAGATGAGGATGAAGTCGAAGTAGAAGACGACGAGGAAAAAGAGGAGTAGCGCTGCCCTTTAGCTCGAGTGCCTAGACAACGGGTGCAAACGAACGCCTCACGGATGCGATGGCGCCCTTGCCATCGATCGCGTGCTTCTTCACCGGGACGGGCGCGTTGTTCTTCGTGAGATGAGTCGCCGCGATTTTCAGGCTCTTGATGGACCGCTTGATTCGTCGCTCGGTCATTTCAAGATTCGAAACGGAATTCCGCGCCAACCAGAGCTTTCGAAACCGCGTGAGAAGTTTGGCCTGTGCGGCGGCGCGACCTCGCAACTCCACAGCCAAGCGCGTCCGTTCGCGAGAGCTAAGACTTTGGGGCTTGCGCCTCCATTCGTTATAGCGGCGCGCGGTCAGGGTCTTCTCAAGCGCGAAGGCTGTCGCGTCTGCGGCATAGGCAAGCTCTCGCCACGTTGCGCGCTCGGCTTTGAACAAGTCTTTGGCCGCTTCGATCTGCACGCGCACGTGCTCTGCTTGCTTGAGCGATCTTGCAAGTGCGCTCTTTTTGCAGCCCGATATGAAGTAGCTCTCTTCGAGATCGTCAAAGAAGAGGTATTGGATGGGTGAGCCGTTGAAGATTTGAAAGCCCGGGTCGTGAACCGAGCCGAGTGCGCGATAGAGGCTCCCAATCTCCCCGCGTCCGCCCTCTTCCTCAAAGAGCCTCTTCGAAAACGCGCTGTCAAACTCGCGATCGTCAATGTCGCCGGACCAACTTTGTTGAGCACCATACGCATAGGCGAACCACGAGTTGCCAAGGAGGTTGTAATGACCGAAGTCGCCCCAGTCCGTGTTGACGATGCCGCGCGCCCCGTGCCTGCGCCCAGCCCGCGCCCAGCCCGCAATGTTGCGCACGCTGTTCTCGATCCGCGGAAAGAGCGAGTTCCATGTCGATGTGCCCGGACACACCGCGAAGTCGAGCCCGTTGTCTTTGAACACTTTGATGCGGTTGTAGTTGAACTTCGCTTCGTACCACCAATCGAGCATCACCATGTCTTTTGGAATCTCAGCGATACGCTCGGGGTGCGCGTGGACGACGTCGCCCCAGATCATTGTGCGTTTGCCGTTGCGCTTGGCCAGGCGGCGCAACTTCTTCACGTGCTCAAGGTAGAGCCCGCCCGGGCCCAGCGACTCGCTTCGCGCTTTTGACTGTCCGCGTCCGAGATCCCATGGCTCGTCACAATTTGCGTTTACAAACTTCGAGCGGAAGTTGGGCAGGTATTCGTCGTACATGTCGCGCAGCAGCGCGATGCTGCCGGGGTTGACGGGTGCAATGGTCCAGCCCATCTCGGTCTCGGCTAACG
>JBLHOB010000369.1:0-4143 GCA_047619425.1 Myxococcota bacterium | reverse complement strand
ACCCGGACGAACTCGCGCGACTGCTCGAAGCGGGCGTCAATGTGGCTTGCAGCTACTTCATGAACGGACGCACCCTTGGCGAAGAGGCTCATGCCAAACTCGAAGCCGCAGCACGTGCGGGCAACGCCAGTCTCTTCGGGTCGGGCATCTTCCCCGGATTCGCAAACTTCATTGCGGCGCTGATGGCTGCCGCGTCGAGTAACTTTACGAAGATTCGTTTTCTCGAATCCGTCGATCTCACTCACTACGATGCCATCGCGAACTACACCAATCTCGGTTGGGCTGAAGACCCCGACGAGAAGTGGCACGAGATCAACCGGCAGGTGCTCGGACAATACGCGGAGTGCATCGACGTAATGGCCGACATGCTGCGCATCCCGCTCAGCGAGGTGACGTTCGACTACGAACCCGCCATCACTCCCGAAGAGCGCACCATCAACGGCTTCACGATGCCGCAAGGTTCTCTGGCCGGGCAGAAATGCACCTGGAAAGGCATGGTGGGCGATCGCTCGGTGATTGAGTTGGAGGTTTGCTGGAACGCAGGCAAAGGCCTCGAACCCGAGTGGCCCGTCGCCCACGGCTATACGATGGAAGTGCAGGGCACCCCCAACATCCACACGCGAGTAAAGTTCAGCCCGTCACAAGAGCAAGTTGATTCGGGCACAGTCAAGGACTTGGCCAACCCGATTACCGCGATGCCGGTCGTCAATGCGATCCCGTCGCTATGCGATGCCGCGGCGGGGATCCGAACTTACGCGGACTTGCCTCTGATTACGGGGCACTACTCCGGAGCCTAAGGCTCAAGCGATGGCGGCGAGATCGTCTTGTGGGTCGGCAGGGCTTCCTCGCGTCCCGACCCATTCTCGCGTCTACTTGAGACAAGATCATCTCGGACAGATGTGGCTCCTTTGGCGTCGACTCCCTAGCCTTCCCTTCCAACAGCCACTCTTTAAACGCAGTTCCAGGAGATGTCGTGGGCTACAGCCTGGATGGAAAATTCGTGCTCATTACAGGCGCGACCGGGTCATTTGGCAGGAAGTTCCTAGAGCTTGCACTGCGCGAAACGTCCGTTGCGAAGCTCATTGTCTTCAGTCGCGACGAGCTCAAGCAGCTCGAAGTCCGGAACATGTTCCCCGACGAAGATCGGCTGCGGTTCGTGATTGGAGACGTACGCGATCGCGACCGTCTCTATCGCACCTTCAACGGCGTCGACGTAGTCATCCACGCAGCCGCGCTCAAGCAGATCCCGGCGGCGGAGTACAACCCCTTTGAGTTTGTGCAAACCAACGTGATTGGCGCACAGAACGTCATCGATGCCGCAATCGACAATGACGTTGAGCGCGTCGTGGCATTGAGCACCGACAAAGCTTCGAGCGCAATCAACGTCTACGGCGCCACCAAGCTTGTCAGCGACAAACTCTTCATCGCGGGCAATGTCTACGTCGGCAAAAAGCCCGTCCGTTTTTCGATCGTTCGCTGCGGCAATTTGATCGGTAGCCGCGGGAGCGTGGTGCCTCATTTCAAAGAGCAAGCCAAGACGGGCAAGCTGGCGGTGACCGACCCGAGCATGACGCGCTTCTGGACCACTCCCGACCGCGCCGTCCAAATGGTCTTCGACGCTCTTGAGGTGATGGATGGTGGCGAGATCTACGTCCCCAAGATTCCCAGCATGCGCATTGCCGAACTTGCCAAAGCGCTTGCGCCCGACGCGGAGATTGAGATCACCGGCATTCGCCCCGGTGAGAAGATGCACGAAGAAATGATCGGCCCCTTCGATGCGCGCCGTACCCTTGATTGCGGTAGCCACTACGTGATCTTGCCCGAAGTCGCGGTTCAGCACGGAAGCATTCCGAAGGGCGACCCAGTGCCCGCAGGCTTCAGCTACTCGAGCGAAACCAACGACGAATGGTTGGATGCGGCCGGATTGCGGGCCATGCTCGGAGGCTGATCTCTCTGCAGCCGCCGCGCATACGCAAGACCCTGGAGGCCGAGTGTAATGGTGTCCGGGGTGTAGGTCTGAAGTTTGGTGGCTAGGATTGGGCCCTATTATTTCACGCGGTACTTCACACGGCACACGCTAAAGGCGAGAAACGATGGCGAACGACAACTCCCAGCAAATTGAGTATTGGAACAATCAGGCCGGCCCGACGTGGGTTGAGTCGCAAGAACGCGTCGACACCATGTTGGCACCGCTTTCCGAAATCCTGCTCAAGGGCGCAGCGGCCCAACCCGGCGAGCGAGTACTCGACGTTGGATGCGGCTGCGGAGACACAAGCTTGCAACTTGCTCAGGCCGGTGCCGACGTCTGTGGCGTCGACATCTCCGCTCCGATGCTCGCGAGAGCGACCGAACGCGCCGAAGCATTGGGACTCGACAACGTCGCGTTTGACGAGGCTGATGCATCAACCAAATCACTCGACGCTGGATACGACCTGGTCTTCAGTCGCTTCGGCGTCATGTTCTTCTCCGACCCGACGGCGGCGTTTCGCAATTTGCGTACTGCACTCGCACCCAATGGCCGCCTTTGTATCCTGTGCTGGCAACCGCCAAAGCGAAACCCGTGGATGGCCCTTTCGGGCGCGGCGATCCAGCGTTTCCTGACACCACCCGCTACGCCTCCCGATCCGCATGCCCCCGGACCCTTTTCATTGTCCGACAAAGATCATCTCGAAAAAATTCTTACCGACGCGGGTTTTTCGGAGATCAAGATTCAGTCCGTTACCACCGACGTCCACATTGCGGACAACCTCGACGATGCCGTCGAGTCGCAGAGCCGCATCGGCCCACTGGCGCGGGCGCTGACCGAACTCACTGGTGAAAAGAAGACCCAGGCTGTCGCGGCTGCAAGAGAAGCGTTGTCGAAGCACATGCACGAGGGAGGCTTGGATCTCGGTGCCGCGTGCTGGTTGGTACAAGCGCGTTAGAGAAAGTTGTCCAGGGGCAACCTTGCCCAGCAGGCCCTGCGAGGCGAGCACCAGCCAACAACCCACCTCAATGGGCATCTAACGTGAAGCCAGACAAACCACAACTTCTCTCGCAATTGCTCGACCACGTACGCAGCGATCTCGCCTCGCTGATCCGTACGCAAGAAGACGCGAGCAAAGGTGCCACGCATAGCGAGAACCGCGCCGAGCACGCCAAAGACACGCGAGCCACTGAGCAAAGTTACCTCGCACGGGGCCTTGCCCAGCGAGTCGAAGAGCTCCGCTTGAGTAAAGTACGGCTCGAGACGATGGCGCTTAACGATTTTGGCGAAGACATCCCAATTGCTCTTTCGGCTATTGTCGAAATTGAGGTTGAGCCCAGCGGTGATATTCAACATTGGTGGTTGGTTCCCGCCGGCGGTGGTCACGAGGTTCAACTGGATGCCCAAACGATCAAGACCGTCACGCCCAGCTCACCTCTTGGTAGGGCATTGCTCGGCCTGCAGTGCGGTGACGACGGCACCCTAAAGACGCCCCGAGGCCAGCGCAGCTTCCAGGTACGCAGCGTCGCGTAGCCGTCTTTTGCAGCAAGTGATCGGCGCAAACGACTCATGCTGTGCACGCTTGAGCCAGCCCCCGCCGCGCTGGTTTTATCCTATCGTGATGCCCGCAAGCACATCCACGTGAGTTGGCTGTGCATCACCCGCACGGGCTGCAACGCTGTATCGCCCGGCCGCGCCACAACGCCGATCAAGCGAGGAACAAAAGCCATGAGCGACTCCCCCAACTTGCTTCCATTGCGCCCCCATCCAGCCGATGTCCCCTGGCCCACCGAAGCGTGGGCCCACGGAAAGCTCGACCCGCGGGTTGATCAAGCCGCCCTCGACCAACTTCTCGACCATGCCTTTTCGCTGCCTGAACCCGAAGACCTCGACCGCACCCACGCGGTCGTTGTGGTGCAGGGCGGGCAGATCGTCGCCGAGCGCTACGCCCACGACGTCGAACCCGACGACACGTTTCTCTCCTGGTCCATGGCCAAAAGCATCACCAGTGCGTTGATCGCTGTTCTTGTGCGCGAGGGAAAGCTCGACGTTGCGTCGCCGATCCCGATTGAAGAATGGCCCGCAGGCGACCCGCGGCGAAACATCACGATTGACCAGATGCTGCGCATGGTTGACGGCCTGCGCTTTCGCGAAGCGGAAGATCTCGGGGACGGCGG
>JBLHOB010000368.1:0-4143 GCA_047619425.1 Myxococcota bacterium | reverse complement strand
CCGAGGCGTGGGATAACCCCGAAAACCCCCAGCCCCTCGGCATGCCCCTCCAGGGTCTAGTCACGATGGACATGGTGATGCGCACGAGCATGTATGCCGACAAATCCCAGGACGTCGCATTCAACCCAGTGGGACAGATCGTCGGGTCGATGAATCAGATATTGCCCGCCAAGAATTTGATCGACGAGCTGATCAACGACTACGTAGACGCGGTGGAGCGGATGCACGCTGGGCTTTCTGGCGAGTAGCGCGGAGGGCTCTCAAGCCCGCGCAGCGACTGCGTCGCGTACCCCGGCCATGCATGGAATTGCGCGGGGCTAGGGCACGCGGCCGTACTTCTTAACCAGCGAACGCGACAGTTTCTTGCCGCGCTGGATTTCCTCGCGATCCATCTGCGCTTCGAGTTGGGTTGCGCGTTCTTCCGCGCCGTCGAAGCCGCGCACGCCCGCGACGTGATTCCACGCGTAGGCGTTCGCCAGGTTCTGACGAATGCCGGCGCCCTCTTCATACATGCGCGCGAGCGCCTCCATCGCCTCGGCGTCCCCCGATGTTGCGGCCCGGCGATACCACTCGAATGCCCGCTCGCTATTGGGTTCGGTGCCGACACCACTTTCGAAACTCATCGCCAGGAAGTATCCGGCCCGCATGTGTCCGCCATCCGCAGCCTTCGAAAACCACTCAAACGATTTGCGGGGACTTCGCGGCGCATCCTTCACGGCGCCCGTGAGCAACAATCCGAGCGAGAACTGTGCTTCGTGGTGATCCATTTCCGCCGCAACCTGGTACTGGCGCGCCGCTTCGAACAAGTCTTTCTCCACTTCACGGCCGAGTTCGTAGACTCTGCCCAGGCGGTAGTAGCCCGCCACCTGCCCCTGCGCGACCAGACGTTTTGCGGCCGCAAGCTCGCCGCCCTCTTGCGCGTAGACCGCGCTCGATGCCGCGAGCACAGCGAGCATTGACGCAAGCAGCAACGAAAACACAGACGCTGACATCCACATCGGCACTGGCTTCGGTATTGGCATCCATCTCAACAGCATAAACAACAACGCGTTGCCTCGCGGCGTCTTGGTTTCGTGTGGCTTGCGAAGAATCATTGCACCACAGCTTAGCGATGATCGTCGCGCTGCCACGTGACATCCCCGCGACAGACGGTGAGCCGAACATGCGCACTCATCAGGCGCTCACGAAATTGGTGCCACGGCAAATCGACGAGACACAAGTCAGCGGGCATCCCGACACAAACCCTCGGTGCCAGCCCGCCGGGATCGGCTGCGGGGGAGGTAAAGAGCGCAAGGGCGCGCTCGGGTGAGAGCCCTTCATCGCGGCCGAGTACCCTGGCTTCGCGCGTGGTGCGAGTCACGGCAGCGCGGATCGCAAGCCAGGGGTCGGCGTCGCCGTACGGCGCGTCGGTGCCCGCCCCGAGTGCAACGCCATTGTCGAGAAACCCACGCCCTCGATACAGCCAATCTCGATCGGCCGGGACAACGTCTTTGGCGTAGACATCTCCACGCTCGTAGATAAACCCCGGCTGGGTGACGACCGTGACACTCAGCTCGGCGAGCAACTCGACCAACTCGGGAGGTGCCACCGAGGCGTGCTCGATGCGGTCGCCTTTGATCGTGCCCGCTTCGCGCAATGCGGCTGCTGCCGTCACCAACTCAGCTCGAGTCACACAGTGAAACGCCACACCACGCGCAGCCCGGTGGGCTTGCTCGATTACGGCAACAAGGGCATCGAAGTCGGGCAGCTCTGGCTCGCGCAGCATGATCTTCACGGCGCCCATCGAAATGTCCGCACCGAGTTCGGGACTTGCGTCGAAGCGCCCCATTGCGACCACGCGCTGCCGCAGGTCTTGCCGCGCAACCGCCGCGGCCAAAGCGGCCAGTTCTTCGGCACCCTTATCCGGCGTTGCGTCGGTGACTCCTGTCACGCCGTAGGAAGCCAACAACTTCCCGACGCCCGCAAGGTCGGGAACCACCGAGGTACCAAGCTTGCTACGCAGCCACGTGTCTTCGTAGTAGATGCGTCCGGTGAGCTTGCCCTCGCCATCGCGCTCAACACCCCCTGGCAGCTCTCCACCTTCAAGAGCAAGTGCCTTCAATGCCGTTGAGTTCAGCAGCCACATCGCACCGCTGCGATGCTGCATCCGCACACAAACGCCCTCGGGTGTCAGTGCGTCGAGGCCTGCGCAATCAAGATCACCAGCAACCGATTCGTGGTAGCCCACTGCCCGCACCCAGCCGCCGTGGACCGCAGCCTCGGCGAACACTCGCTTGAGTGCCTGTGCGTCGACAACATCCGGCGGACCGCAGCCTGCAGATGCCTTTGCGGCCGCCAACGCAAACAAGTGAAGATGGTGATCGTGCAGCCCGGGTAGCAAAGCGCCGCCTGCGGCATCAATTTCAGTTTCGTTTGGCGCTGTCGCAAGTGAAGGTTCGATGGCCGTCACATGGCCCGCTTCGATCCGAACATCGCACAGCGACTCGCCGTCGATCTCGGCGTGACGTAGTAACAGCTTGCTCATGACGTAAGCCCCAACCAGGACAGCACGGCCTCATTGTCGGCGCCGAACTCGCGCGCCTTTCCAGTGATGCGCCGAGCCTCGGGCGCACACACGCGTTGCGAAGCCGCGCCCTTGTGTACAAAGAATTCGCCGCCTGGTTTGGCCTTAATGAAGGCCGCCTCGCCGTTTCCTTTCGAAGATTTTGCGAGGGCGAGCACAGAGCGAGCGACGCCACACAATGAAAGGTCGAGCAGGCCACCACTGCCCGCTTTAAAACAAGCCAGCGCCGCGACCGCCGCGTGCATCCCCGTCAGAGGGTCGGCGATCGCGTCAGCGCAGAACACCGGCGCTGGGTCTGCACCCAGTACCTCTTCGTTTGCGCGTGACGTCGCCCAACCCAGCCCCGCGGCCGCAGCCGCGTCGTCGCCAAACGCCACCCAACTTGCCTCGGGCTCGCTTCGTCCATATCCCGTAATACTCACCCAAACCAGGCCTGGCTTTCGCACGACCCACTCGGCCGCGTCGATGCCCAGTTGCTCAAGTGCTCGCGGGCGCGCGCTTTCGATCACAATGTCGGCGCGGTCAAGCAGCGCTTCGAGTTGCCTGCGCCCGACGCTTGATTGAAAGTCGATCGCGACACTCTCCTTGCCAGCGTTGAGCAAGTCAAAGAAGTCTGCGTCCCCCATGCGCGCGCCGTCCGGGCGCTCAAGGCTTTCGACTTTGATCACTCGCGCGCAAGCAAGCGACAGCAAGTGCCCACATAGCGGGCCCGCCCACAACCCCGACAAATCGACTACGACGGGCGCACGCGCTGAGCCCGTTGCATTCGTTTGAGCGCGATGTGAAATCGCAAACCATGGCGACACCGTGTCGAGGGGATGCCCCGGAGTCACCGGACTAATCGGAAGTCCCATCAAACGAGCTCGATCGACAAGACCGGCGGCCGAGCGAGTTTTCACTTCGCTCTCGATCGCTTTCCAGGGGTCGGACCGCGGTTCGATTTCAAGCCAGGCCGGAACCATCTCACGATCACTTTCGCGAGCGAGGTTTATCGCGAGCCATCCGTCAGCGCATTCCACCATCCGACAACTACCACCCGGCGCAACCGGGCCTTGTCGCGTAAACCCAAAAGTTGCCGCTCGCTCTCCCAAAAGACGCGCCCCATCGAGATCACCACCGCGCCAGTCAGCTCCCGCGATACGGCGAAGCGCGAGCACCGCACCTTCAGCCGCACTCGCCACCGGTGCCGGTGCGAGGAGTGGCGGCCCATCGGCATGCCCAGTCAGAGCCATCGCACCCGATCGCGCCCAGGCAAAATCGGGATCGAGCGACTCCCCTGCGTCAGTCATTTGAGCGGTCTGCGGGGGAAAAGCGAGATCCAGTTGCAGCTTACTTGCGTATTCAGCCGCAAATGTGCTGGGTTGCGGAGACGGCCCGCGCGACAAGAACGACGTAGGGACTGAACGGTCTATGGCCAAGACGGCTTTCCGGGGTTTGAGTAGTGCTTGGAAGCGGCAGACGGCAGGCTAGCAGCCCTTCTGCGATCCACCCCAAATGACGAACGCTTCGCAGTGCCTAACGGCCAATGGGCGTCTCCAGGCTTTCGCGCCGGCAGCCGCCCCCCCCCACCCTCGCCCAGC
>JBLHOB010000367.1:0-4162 GCA_047619425.1 Myxococcota bacterium | reverse complement strand
GCCAACGTGTTGTCGTTGTCGATGAAACCGAGAACCCCAGTGGGTACTTCAACCAATAGCTTGGAATACTGCGAAGTCGTGAGTCTATGGTGCAGCCCCTGGGTAAACTTGACTGGACAGCCAGCGTCGAGCGGCACGTCAGCGCGAAACTTCCTGCCGCCACGCGATACGAGTACTTCGATGGAACTGCGATCCGCCTCCGCCAACATCAAGCGCAGAAATGCATCGGCACTGCCGATCTTCGCCCCGTCAACCTCGAGCAACTGATCTCCTGGCACCACCCCCGCGCGCTCGAACCCACTGTCCGGCAACACATAGATCACGCCAAGATTGTCAGCGAGTGAAAACTCTCGACGTACCGCGGTGCGAAGTGCTTGGTCTTCAAACGAGTCTGCCTTCGAAAGCATGACTCCCGACTGAGGACGCGCCAGTGGCCCACACCGTTTCGCGGTTGCCGTCGACAACACATATTCGATTTGATGAATTCGTTTTCGCTCGGAGACCATGTCGTCGATGGTTTTGATTGCACCATCCGAGACGCTGACCGCTATTTCTTGTTTGTTCATTTCCGGCGGCAACGGCCTTGCTGCGCATGCCAATCCAACCATCGCCAAGCAGACAAGGCAGCGGGTGCGGAATTTCGCGCTCATTCGAATCTCAACTCCAACGGTTCGCCGCGCTCAAGCTTCTGCCGGATCTCTTCAATTGTTTTTTCTTGAGCGAGCTTGCGCTTTGGATCACTGGGGTGCGACAGACGCCTTGAGTTGAAGAAATCAACATTCATGGACCCGAGCCCTTCTTCCCACACATTCACGAACCGGTAGCCCGCTATCGTGGCCAGATAGGCACCAACGTAATCCGCCCGAGCCTCATTACCCCGAGAAGCCCAACCTCCTCTGCGCGAAGCAGCGCGACTGGGAAAGATGTTGTGCGCCACTTCGTGGCCCACCACATAAGCGAGGAAATCGTCGTCGGTAAGATCTCTCATCAACGCCGTATTCACCTTCAGGTGCGTACCATGAGCCCCCGCATTTACCATGTCATTGAACGAAACAGACGCGGGGAACCGACATCCATAGATAGAGCTGACAGCGAGTTCAATCGTCTCGCCGTCGCGCGAAACCTCAATCTGCACAGGCTCCTCGCTAGGCCAGCGAAAGCCATAGAAGTTCCGAGTGTCCTTAAGCTTGCTGCCATTGAATTTCACAATCGCATCGCCGATCTGAAGCCCGGCACGAGCCGCGGGCATATCCCCAAAAACGGCCGTGACGAAGTACCTGTGCTCCGCCCCAAAGCGCTTGCGCGCCTTGGGCTCCATGTTCGATTGAAAGTCTTTCAGGTCGACAATCGTGGCACCCATAATGGGTGAGAGTCTGTCTTCACACAGATCAACTCCCGCGATCTGGATACGCTGAGCCATCTCCTGCAGACGAATCTCTCGACCGAGCCAATGGTCAAGCGCCATCTCTAGCAATCGGTCGCTTTCAGACTGCTGCTCGGACGTCTCAGCGTCTGACGAAGGCTCGGCCTGCAACACGCCCGTGGGCACGAGGAACATCAACACAAGTAACAAGCAAGCGAGTAAGTGCCTACGTCTCTGCAACACCACACGCCTTGTAACCACGTCTAGTGTTCCTCGAGCAACACGCGCTTGAGCACCTTGCCCGTCGGGTTGCGGGGCAGTCTGTCGAGGAAGACGATCTCGCGCGGCACCTTGTACCGGGCGAGGTTGGTCTTGATGTAGTCCTTGAACTTTTTCTCGTCTTGCACCGCACCTTCGGCGAGCACCAGAAATGCCTTCAAGCGCTGCCCAAACTCATCGTCTGTTACCCCGAGCACCGAAGCTTCTACAACGTCATCGTGATCGGAGAAGAGGTCTTCGACTTCGCGGGGGAATACGTTTTCACCGCCGGAGATGATCATGTCATCGTCTCGACCGTCGACGAACAGCCGGCCGTCGTCGTCAAAATGGCCGACATCACCGCTCGACATCAGCCCGTCGATCATCTCTTTGTTGCCACCGCCGGTGTAACCCTCGAACTGCGTATCGTTGCCTACGAAGATCCGCCCAGTCGTGCCGGTGGGAAGCTCTTTGCCCTTGTCGTCGAGAATGCGGACCGTCACACCCCGCGGCGGTCGTCCCGCAGTACCCGGTGCGGCGCGCAACTCGTCGGGCATGGCGATGGAAGCGTGCGCGACTTCGGTCGAACCGTAGAGGTTGTAAACGTTGTCGCCGAACGTATCCATCCAACGCAGTGCCAGCTCGCCGGGAAGTGCAGAGCCGCTGGCACATACACCTTCGATGGAAGAGGTGTCGTAGCGGGCAATCACTTCGGGGCCGAGCTCGAGGATGCGTTGCATCATCACGGGCACGACCGCGACGATCTGTGGCTTGACACGCTCGATCGCCTTCAGCGTCTCTTCGGGGTCGAACCGACGTTGCAAGCAGATCGTGCACCCGAGCTGGGCGCCGAGAAGCAAGTGCAAACCGCCCCAGGAGTGAAAGGTCGGGGCCACGATCAGACTGCGCGCACCAACGCGGATCGGGATCCGACCAAACAGCCCAACCAACGTGTCCACACCCTGTCGCTTGACGCCGCGTTGCGCACCTTTGGGCGTGCCGGTAGTGCCGGAGGTCAAGATGGTTGTCCGCCCGGGCTGGGAAGGCGGCTCGATCTCCGAGTCGTCGTTGTTTGCAATCAAGTCGGCGAGGCTGTTTTCGCTTGAGCCACCTTCGGAGTAGGTGAGATAACGCGTCAGCTTGCTCACCGCGCCACCTTCGACGATGTTGTTGAACTCTTCGTCGTAGAGGATGACACGACTGCCCTCGCGCTCGCACACTTCTTCGAGTTGCGGCGCTCCGAAGCCCGTATTGAGCAAAAGCGTATTGACCCCGAGTTTGTCGAGCGCCGACTGCGCTTGCACAAAGCCGCGATGGTTGCGGGCGAACAAGGCAACTCCGTCACCGGCCTTGACGCCAGTTGCCGCAAGCCCACGAGCGATTGCGTTGCTCGAGCGATCGAGCTCAGAAAACGTCATCGAGCCATCGTCGTCGATGATCGCGATGCCACCCGGGTTGCGAAGAGCCGCGGCATGAAAGCCGGTCGCACTCGTCGAACCAAACTTTGCCGTCGCCTTACCAAGGCTTCTCGCAAAACTAAGATTTAGAAAACCGGCCCCACCCAATACCTGCAGTGTTTCCACTGTGCGACTCAACGTGCCGCCCTGCCCCGTTCCGCGTAATGTCATATAGGAGGGAATATAACAGAGCCCGAGCAGCGTCTACCCGAATGCACAAAGAGCGGTGCCTACTTCGTGCAAGCCGATGTCCGTTCCTTCATTAGTCCTGCAGATCTCGCACGTGAGGCCACACCTCGCGCTCGAATAGGCGCAGCCCCTCCCACGAAAGCGCTGGATCGAGGCCTCCCAACAAAGGGGTCAGAATGAATGTCCGGTTTTTGCCCAGCCCGCGGATCATCTCGACCGCCTCTTCGGGGTACAGCACCTGATACGCCCCACTGGCGCGCAGATCGTCGGGGTTGATTCCCGCCGCAAAGGGGCCTGCGGCGCGGCCGTACGCTTCGACGGTCCAGTCTGAATAGCTTTTCATCACGTGCACTGCGTGGGGAACGATGCGGTCCCAATCCCCCTCTGGGTCCCGAGTCACGTGGGTGTAGATCGGCCCCAGGGCCTTGAAGTGTTCGCCCGGGTCGGGCTTGCCCAGTTCGATACAGGCTTCGCGATAGATGTCCCAGTTTTCACCGGCGGGTGGATAGAAACCGTCTGCGATCTTCGCCGCTCGGCGCGCAACTGCCGGGTGCGCGCCCCCCAACAACAACTTGGGCGGCGGCTCGGGCACCGGTGTCACGGTGACGCGGTTGCCGTTGTATTCGAAAGGCTCGCCCGTCCATGCTTTCCGCAGCACGTCAAAGGCATTCATGTACAGCGCTTTGCGATCTTCACGACGCTTGCCAAACATCTCGAACTCGCTCGGGCGGTACCCTGCGCCGATCACGACCTCAAGGCGTCCCTGCGAAATGAATTGCAAGACGGCCAGATCTTCGGCGAGCTTGATCGGCTCGTAGAGAGGCGCGAGCAAGACGTTGGGACGGATCGTGATGTTCTTTGTACGTGCGGCAATTGCACCCGCCATCGGGATCGG
>JBLHOB010000366.1:0-4164 GCA_047619425.1 Myxococcota bacterium | reverse complement strand
AACAGCGCATGGAGCTGCTCGCCGAGCCCGACCCGGGCGTCCGTCTGCGATTGCTTGAAGATCACCTCGAGCGCGAAGTAACGATCGCCGAGACGCAACAGTCATTGAAAGGCGAAGCGGCCGAAGAGGACATCGATCCAAAGCGACGCGAAAAGATGCTGCGCACCCGCATGCGTGAGATTCAAGCCGAGATCGGCGAAGGCGACGCAGGTCTGCGCGAAGTGGACGAACTGCGCGAGCGCTTTGACGCCCTCGACTTGCCCGATGAAGTGGAAGAGCAGACCGACCGCGAACTCAAGCGGCTAAGCGCCCTGCCCCAACACGCCCCCGATCGACACTTGATCCGCACATACCTCGAGTGGATTCTCGACCTACCGTGGAACGAAGAGACCACCGATAAACTCGACCTCGCTTCGGCGCGCAAAATTCTGGACGAAGACCACCACGGTCTCGACAAAGTCAAAGAACGCATCCTCGAGTTTCTTTCCGTGCGCAAGCTCGCGCCCGACGCCAAGGCACCGATCTTGTGCTTTGTTGGCCCACCCGGCGTTGGCAAGACGTCGCTCGGTCGGTCAATCGCACGCGCTATGGAGCGCAAATTCGCACGGGCCTCCCTCGGTGGAGTGCGCGACGAAGCGGAGATCCGCGGACACAGGCGCACCTACGTGGGTGCAATGCCCGGACGCGTTATTCAAAGCTTGAAGCGTGCCGGCACCCGCAACCCCGTCTTTGTACTCGATGAGATCGACAAATTGGGCAGTGACTTCCGCGGCGACCCGTCGTCGGCTCTGCTCGAAGTACTCGACCCCGAACAGAACAGCTCATTTAGCGACCACTACATCGAAGTGCCGTTTGATCTCTCAAAGGTGTTGTTCATCGCTACCGCGAACACGCTCTCGACGATCCCGCCGGCGCTGCTCGACCGTATGGAGGTCATTGAACTGACGGGCTACACCGAACGCGAGAAGCTCGCGATCTGCCGCCAATACCTTGTCGGCAAGCAACTCGAAGCCCATGGGCTGACCCCCGAAAGAGTCGACGTGCAGGAGTCTGCCCTCGAAACCGTCGTACTCGAGTACACCAGCGAAGCCGGTGTGCGGAACCTTGAGCGGCACATGGCCACATTGATGCGCAAGGTCGCCCATCGCATCGCCTCGGCACCCGAGATCACCGACACGATCGTAATCGACGCGGCCTTCGTGACCGAGGCCCTGGGCGCACCGCCCCATCTTCACGAACGCGCCGAACGCACGGCAGTGCCCGGCACCGCGGTCGGCCTCGCCGTCACCTCCCACGGTGGCGAGATCCTATTTATCGAAGCCCGGCGCATGAGCGGAGGTAAAGACATCAGCTTGCGCCTCACCGGCCAGTTGGGTGATGTCATGCGTGAAAGTGCAGAGGCTGCACTGTCCTGGGTCCGCGCCCACGCGGACGAACTCGACCTGAGCCCCGATGCGTTGGAGCCCTGCGAGATCCATCTGCATATTCCTGCAGGCGCAGTCCCGAAGGATGGCCCTTCGGCGGGCGTCGGCATGGTGACCGCGATCGTTTCGGCACTGAGTGATCGCGCGTCTGCTGGCACGATTGCCATGACGGGCGAGATCTCGCTACGCGGCAAAGTGCTTCCAGTTG
This sequence comes from Myxococcota bacterium, assembly GCA_047619425.1. GTDB lineage: Bacteria > Myxococcota_A > UBA9160 > UBA9160 > UBA4427 > DUBZ01. Next base: position 2,532 of record JBLHOB010000366.1, on the reverse strand, counting down.
GCGGGATCAAGGGCAAGATTCTCGCAGCGGCTCGCGCCGGTATCAAAACCGTCGTCATGCCTCGGCGCAACGAGAAAGACCTGATTGACGTCCCAGCCGACGTCCTCGAAGGCCTCGAAGTCCATCTCGTAAGCGATATCGACGAAGCATTGCGAGCAACCCTGCCCCGCGCTTCGCTTTAGGACGTAAACGCGCAGCTTCGCGGTAGAGAGTCGCTACGCTCCACTGCGTGCGGATCGCGTTAGTCCACGACTGGCTCACAGGGATGCGGGGAGGCGAACGTGTCCTTCACGAGATCGCCCTGCTCTATCCCGATGCCGATCTCTATACCTTGTTCCACGTACCCGGCACGACGACGCCTGAGATCGAAGACCGGCGTGTCATCGCCTCGCCTCTATCTCGCCTGCCCGGTGTCGAAAACTATTACCGGATGCTTCTGCCGCTGTTCCCCTGGGCGATTCGACGTTTCGACTTATCAACGTACGATCTCGTCATCTCGTGCAGTCATGCCGTGGCTAAGAGCGTGCGCATCGGTCCGAATACCGCACACCTTTCTTACTGCCTGACACCCATGCGGTACATCTGGGATCAAATCGACGCGTACCAGGGACGCGGCATCAAACGCGCCCTAGCCACCCCGATCACGCACTACCTTCGACGATTTGACCAGCGAACAAGCCGCGCCGCAGACGTAACTCGCTTCGTCGCCATCTCGACCGAAGTCAACGAGCGTATCAAGCGACACTACGGTCGGGAGTCTGGCCTTGTCTTCCCACCGGTCGACACACTTGGCCAAAGTGAGCGACGCGCAGACACCACCGTCACCGCGACAAACTATTTGATGGTCGGCGGCTTCGTGCCGTACAAGATGGAGACCCTTGCGATCGAAGCCTTTCGCAACAGTGGTCGCAGCCTAACCATTGCCGGTGATGGGCCGAGTCGCAAACAACTCGAAGCAACCGCCCCCGCCAACGTCCGGTTTCTCGGCCGAGTCTCCGACCACGAACTGCAGCGTCTTTACGCAACGAGCAAAGCCCTGATCTATCCCCAGCAAGAGGACTTCGGGATCATTGCCGTTGAGGCGCAAGCAGCCGGTTGTCCAGTCATCGCTTATGAAGCCGGAGGTGCGCGCGACACTGTGCGCGCCTTTACCGCATCAGGAGATGGGCGCATCCGCAAGCCAACGGGTGTCACGTTTTCCGAGCAGAGCCCGGCCTCATTGAACCAAGCACTCGACTCGTTTGAAGCCAACTCGGACCAATTCGATTCCAAGTGCATTCAGGACTGGGCTGCGGATTTCGGAGTCGAGAGGTTTCGCAAGGAGTTCCGCGCCGAAGTCGACGGGCTACTCGAAGAACGCGAGACGATCGAATCGAGTTAGCCGCGATTGGGCCAACGGGCTGTTGCCGCTGGGCTAGTAGGCGTTCTTCTCGAAGATCCCGCGCCACAGGGTGCGGATCATGATGCGCAGATCGAGCCCCAACGACCAGTTCTGGATGTAGTAGAGGTCGTGTTCGATGCGCTGATGCAAGGACGTACTCCCGCGCCAGCCGTGAACCTGGGCCCAACCCGTCATCCCCGCCTTCACTTTGTGTCGCAGCATATAGCCGGGGATTTCACTGCGGAATTGTTCGATGAACACCGGACGCTCTGGCCTCGGCCCAACGAGGCTCATGTCGCCGCGGATCACGTTGATCAACTGAGGCAATTCATCGAGACTGAAACGACGCAAAAACTCGCCTAGCCCCGTGCGTCGATCGTCGTCGGGCTGCGTCCACACCGGCCCAGTCGCCGCCTCGGCACCGACCACCATCGAGCGAAACTTCAGCATCTGAAACACCCGTCCGTCCAGCCCCATACGTTTTTGCTGAAACAGCACGGGCCCACGGCTCGAAATTCGAACTGCCGCGGCAATGCCAATCATCAAAGGTGTCGCGACAACGAGAGTGAGACTCCCAACCAAAATATCAAACGCCCGCTTCGAGATCGCGGCCCATCCAACGAGTGGGCTTTCGCGTAAATTGATGACGGGCATCCCATCGAGATTCTCAACCGAACTCTGCAGCGTCATGACGTGCAACAAATCGGGGACAAGGTTGATGTTGACCACCTCATCGTCGAGCTCGGCAAGGACCTTCTCCAGACTGTCAGACTCCTCGCGCCCAAGGGCCAGAATCACCTGATCGACTCGTTGTGAGGAATCGCGAACCAACGCTTTTAACGAGCGATAGTCGCCGAGAATCGGAACACCGCACAACGACTCCTGACGGCTAGGCGCGCCGCGCGAATCGCCGACCAAGACACCCCGCACTCGCAAACCGGTGCCGGGTTGATCGTGAATGCGAGCCACTACCTCTGCAGCGAGATCACCTCCACCCACCACAACGACGAAGCGTAAGTTGTAGCCCCTGCGTCGTACTGATCGCAGTACGCTGCGCACGCCCACGCGCATACCAATCACAAGCGTTGGAGCCAGTACAGCAAACAAGCCGACGACACCGCGCGAGTAGAAGTAGCCGCCGACAAAAAAGT
>JBLHOB010000365.1:0-4168 GCA_047619425.1 Myxococcota bacterium | reverse complement strand
CTTGGCCGAGGAACTCTCCTGCGGCAGCTACCTTGAACCTGGAGCGACATTGTTGCCGGTGCCGATGACGCCACATCATCGCCATGATCTATTTGAACACATCTCGAACTATTGGGTGATGGAGCATGGGATCGTGAATCTCGGCAACTTTTCCGCCTATCGCGGCAATCATCCGCTCTTATTCCGAGAGAAATTTGCGCCGGTCCCGAGCATTGGATGTCCGGAGTGCGAGCCAGCCGTTGTTGAGATTGACCGCTACTTAGCGACGCAACAGGGGCGCGTCGACTACGTCTTTGCGCAAGGAATCGACTTAACCGAGAGGCTCGGCACCAACTACAGGTCCGTTTGCAAGTCCGCTCCCAACGGCCGTGCAGAACTCTTCAAGCGAGTGACTGCACTCCCAGCACGCTAATCCGCGTTACTCTGGGCAGCAAGCGGGCAGGGCGAAGCCCTTCCCCATCGGCGTCCCGTGACTCAGGGCTTCAACAATCGGTGCTAGGCAGTTTTCCGCTCGTCCGAGGTGTTCTGTTTCGCGCGGAGGATGGACGGCTTGACAAGCAACGCGGCTGGCCGTCTTTTCATGAGCCCCTTGAGATCTTCGAGAATCACGTAGCCGCAAGGGACAACGAGCAGCGTGACGACGGTCGCGAACAGAACGCCGAAGGCCAGTGAGCAGGCCATTGGGACCAAGAACTGCGCCTGGACGCTGCGATTCAAGAGCAGAGGAGAGAGGCCCACAAAGGTCGTAATCGAGGTGAGCAGGATGGGACGAACGCGGGTCGCCGCCGCACCGAGTACGGCATCGCGCACCGACTCGCCCGATGAGTGTCTCTCGTTAATCGCGTGAACCAGTACAAGGCTTGAATTCACGACCACGCCCGATGCGGCGATGATCCCCATGACCGACATCATTGCGAGCCCAGACAGAAGCCCAACCGACTTCATCAAAAGATGGCCTGTGACGGCGCCAAAGAAGGCAAACGGGATGACACTCATGATGATCAGCGGTTGACTGTAAGAGCGCAGGGGGACGGCCAATAGCGCATAGATAATAAAGATGGCGACGCCAAAGAGCGGGATCAGGCTCGACATCGCTTCACTCTGCTCACGCTGCGCACCTTCGAGACTTGTGGTGACGCGCGGGTAATCCCTGAGCACGTTGTCGAGGGGCCCCTTGCGCAGGTTGGCGAGCACTTCGTTTGCGGTGATCACGCTGCGATCAACGTCTGCAGTCACGTTGACGACTCGACGCCGGTTCGAGCGACGAATCGAGCTGAATCCCCGACCAAGCTCGGCGCTAGCAACAGTCGCAAACGGGACTTCGGAGCCGTCGGGGGTGCGAATGCGCATGTCGGACAGTGAACCCAGCGTGCGCCGTTCGGCCTCGGTATAGCGGACCATCACACGTACATCGTCTCGCCCGCGCTGAACGCGTTGTACCTCTTCGCCGTAATAGGCCTGACGCACTTGGCGTGCAAGGTCACCGAGGGTAAGTCCAAGGACCTCTCCCGATGGCAAGATGTCGAGTTTGAGTTCGGACTTGCCCGAGCGAAACGAGTCCGTGATATCGACCACTCCTGGGTACTCGGCCAAGAGCAGCCGCAAGCGAGCGGCGAGTTCTTGAAGTTCTTCGAGCTCATCACCTTCGAGCTGGATGTTGATGTCCTCCCCCGCAGAGAAGAGCGAAGTGTTAAAACTCAGTTCGGTTGCGTCGGGGATCAACCCCGATGCTTCGCGCCACAGTCGCTTCACGTCACGAGTGTCCATTGTGCGCTGTTGATTGGGAATCAACTGCATGGTCACCTCGCCCAAGTGCCCACCGGTTGGAGCAGAAGGGCCGCTGCCCGGTGGTCCGCTGCCCGAGTTCGATACTGGATGCCCCCCAACCGCGGCGAGAATATGTTGGACGGGAGGAGCCCACTCGCTTTCGTCGGCTTCAAGGTTGAGCTTGTCCGCGACTCGTTGCGCAGTGCGCTCAAGGTGCAGGACTGCGTCTTGGGTTACCCGGGCGGGTGTTCCAAGGGGCATCGTGAGCTTGGCGGTGACTTGATCCGACTCAAGGGGAGGGAAGAAGGAGAAAGGCAAACGACCACTCGCCAGCACAGCAATGATTGCGATGAGGCACACCGTTGCAAATGCGACGACGGTGTAGCGCCAGTGAATTGCGTTCCCAACCCAAGTGGTGAAACGGTGCTCAGTGAAATCTTCGAGACCGGTGGAAAACCTCGACTGCAGGGCAATCGCGCGGACAGCGACCCGGTCGTATCCTCCGTGCAAATGCCACGCATAGAAGACAGAGAACACTGCAATCCCAAACGCGACAAAGCTTCGCAAGTCCCAGGCGAACCCGAGCAACAAGATTGCCGAGATTGGAATCAGCATGAGGCCAACCTCGGACGCCGGAGTCTCGGCGTGCCGGTGGCCAAGGTGGGCGGGCAACACCAACTGCGACTCAATCAACGAGAAGCAAAGGCAGCACACGACTACGGTTGCAATCAGCGCTTGAATCTGGCCGATGGTTCCGGGCCCGAGCATCAACGGGGTAAAGGCCGCGACCGTGGTAAGTACGCCGAAGATGACGGGCACGGAAACCGCGCGGGTCCCTTCGATGGCTTGCGCGACGAGATCCTCATCGGAAATCTGCGCACTCGGCTCACCGTCAACTCCGCCAGCCTCTTTGGCAGCGCGACGTTGGGCCGAATAAATGCTTTCCCCCACCACGATGGCATCGTCGACGAGGATACCCAGCACAAGAATGAAGCCAAAGAGGGAAATCGCGTCGATCGAATGTCCGAGTGTGTAGACGAGCCAGATTGCTCCGAGAAAGGAGACGGGGACACCAACGCTGACCCAGAAAGAAAGTCGTGGACGCAAGAAGATAGCCAACACAATTAAGACCATCAGGAAGCCCTGGCGTGCACTATTGAGCAATGTGTCGAGCCTGTCGCGCAACATCAGCGAGTTATCGCTCCACACCGTCAACTCAGCGCCGTAGGGCAAGCGTGCGCGCGCTGCCTCGATGTACTTTGTGAGCGCTCCAGTAATTTCAAGAATGTCTTGCTCGCCCATTCGCGAGACGCGGATGATTGCCGCGGGCTTGCCGTTGAAACGAATGCTTTGGTCGGTGTCTTCGAAGCCGTCGATTACGTCAGCAACGTCCGAAAGTCGGATCCGCGTTCCGTCGGCGTTCGTGAGCACGATGAGGTCTTCAAAATCTTTGCCGACATAAGCCTGGCCTTTGGTTCGGAGAAGAATCTCCCCCCCATCGGTTTTGATCGAGCCACCGGGCAAGTCAAGAGAACCCGCTCGCACGGCTTGGGTCACCTGGTCAAAGGTCAAGCCGTGTCGCTGAAGTGAGGTTTCGGACGTTTCAATCGAAATCTCATATGGACGCGTATTGGAGAGTGCTACCTGGGTGACTTCGGGCAGTGCGGCAATCTCGTCCCGCACGCGTTGCCCCAGGGCTTTGAGTGTGCGCTCGTCCTCGGGGCCGGTGAGCGCAATATCCATGACCGCGTTTTCGGGCTCAACCAAAGTAATGATCGGCTTCTCGGTTTCGAGCGGGAACGTGTCGATGGCGTCAATGCGGTTCTTCACATCGTCTAGAGCGCGAGCCTCGTCGGCGTCTTCGTAAAGCTCGATGGTGACGCCACAAGCCCCCTCGGAAGCCGTCGACCGGATGCGCTCAATCCCCTCGATGCCCTCGAGTTCTTCCTCGATACGGATGCAAACGCCTTGTTCTACTTCCTCGGGCGCAGCCCCGAGATAAACCACCCCAATGCTGATCGCCTTGACGTCGATATCTGGAAACGACTTCTGGGGCATGCGGGGCAGGGCGACAAGCCCCGCCAATACGATCACCCCGAGCAGCAAATTTGCGGCGACGTGGTTGCGTGCGAACCATGCAATGGGCCCATTCACGACGGATTCTCTCCAGGCACAGTGGCTGCAGTCTTGGGTAGGTCGTCGCGTACCCGCACGAGCATGCCGTCCATGGCCGTGTCCAAGGTCGAGATGCAAACGCGATCACCTGCAACGAGCCCACCTTGGATCAACACCTCGTCGCGATTCAACCGCAAAACGTTGATTTCGCGAAAGCGGAGTCTTTGTTCCGCATCGACAATCATCACACGCGTCTTCCCATGCAACGCCGACCGCGGAAGCACGA
>JBLHOB010000364.1:0-4170 GCA_047619425.1 Myxococcota bacterium | reverse complement strand
TTGACACCTTGGAGGGTTCCGACGACAGCCCCACCGCGATGCCACGTTTGCAAGGGTGGGCCGCAAAGGGGGTGTCCTTCGAGCGCCACTACGCTGCCAGCTCGACAACGCAGCCAACCCACGCGAGCTTGCTGACGGGGCTGCATCCGTGGCAGCACGGTGTGTCACGCAATGGGCAAGTTCTAAATGAGCGACACGTAACGCTCGCTGAGCAGTTTGCCGAGCACGGGTTTCGCACCGGCGGCGTGGTCGCGTCGTTTCCGCTTCACCGCAGCTTCGGCTATCAGCAGGGGTTCGAGGCCTTCGACGACGCCTTTGAGATCCCGGTTACGATGGAGTGGTCCGGGACTGCGGTTCCCGATGGTGCCTTCTACTCGCTAGGCTCTTCGATTACGTCGAAGGCCATAGCAATGGTGGACCAGTTTTCGGGGGACAATCAGTTCTTGTGGTTCCACTATTTCGATGCGCACGCCCCGTACGGCGACGCGGTCGACCCGCGCACAATGGTGTCGCTCTCGAAACTCTACGAGCAGATCCGTGCCAATAGTTCGGTTACGATGAAGTCACTTGAGGAGGCGCGGTCGAAGTACCGCGCAGATGCAGGGCGTCTCGACCGCAACCTCGACGACTTGTTAAAGCACCTTTACAGCGATGCCGAACGTGTTGATACCCATGTTCTCGTTGTAACCGATCACGGCGAGAGCTTTGGCGAAGGCGGCTCGCTCGGACACGGCAAGCGACTCGGCGATGAGTTGATTCGGGTGCCGAGTCTCTTGATCTCACCGCAGGTTAAAGCTGCCCGAGTTCGCGAGCTTGCGGCGTCGGTGGATGCCCCCGCGACTTTGCTCGGGCTAGCGGGCATCGATGGGTTCGTCGGCGTTGGGCGCAATCTTTCAGCAGCACTCCCGCCGGAGCGTTCGGTGTTTGGCATGCGCCGAACCTTTGCGGAACCGTTTCGCGAGCTGCGTCTCGATGGGCAAGAGCACTTGCTGCCCGATCTCATGTTTTTCGCTGCGGACCGTCACGGTGTGACGACAGGCAATGCGCGTGAGATCGTTGAGCACCCGGCGAACGCACCGACTGGAGAGAAGGCGCGCAAATTATTTGCGGTCTTCGAAGAAGAGTTGGCTGCGTCAGGCGATGCGAGCGAGCTTGATGAGGAGTCTCGAGCCGCCCTCGAAGCCCTGGGGTACGTCCAGTAGCGAGGTGCGAGTCCGGGCCGGGCGGCTTAGTGCAAGTACCCGAGGGCCTCGAGAGTCGCGCGCAATTCGTCGTTGATCTGCTCTGCATTGGTGTGATGCTGAGGGTGGGCTTCGGACCAAGCTTGAAGCGTTGTCCGAAGCTCTTTTACCACTTCAGGGTACTGGGCAGTGACGTTCAGCTTTTCGGATGGATCGATGTTTAAGTCGTAGAGCTCTTCGCGCGATGCACGCAACAGATACTTCCATCGCTGTGTGCGCAACCCGATGAGTTCTTCCGAGGTCAATAGGTCGCGGGTCGGAGCGCCCATCACGCGCTTTAAGCGTCGCACGCTGCGGTTCTGTGCACCGACGTTCGAGTAAAACGGATGCTGCAGGTAAGCAGCACGATCGGACGCCGTGCTCTCGTCGAATAGATCAACTCCCTTGAAGACCTCGGGGACGGCAATGCCCGCAAGGCTCAAGAGCGTTGGCGCGACGTCCAGTATTTCGACGACGTCTTTGCGACGCTCGCTTGCGGCGACAATATTCGGATAGCGAAAGATAAGCGGAATGCGTGCCGCGCCTTCGTAGAGACAGTCCGAGTGCTCGAAGTAGATGCCTTTCTCAAAGCACTCCCCATGGTCGGATGTGACCGCCAAAACGGTTTGCGCAGGCGGTGCGCTGCTTTCGAGAGCCATCATGAACTTGCCGAGCCAATGGTCGGTGTACTCGATGTCGCCCTGGTAGAGGGCGATGGCTCGATCGACAACGTCGCGAGGTAGGTTGCCCTTGTGCTTCGACTCCAGGGCCAGCAGATCTTCAATGTCGATTGATGTGAGCACGTCAAACTCATTTGCGACAGGCGCCGGGGCGAATGCTGCGGGTGGGGCGTAGGGGGTGTGGGGGTCGAATAGATGCACCCAAAGGAAGAAGGGTTTGTCCTTGGGGCGCTGCGCGAGCCATGTGCTCGCTCGTCCAACGACGTCTTCGCTCGTTCGCACCGTAGTGCCAGTGGGTGCGTCGTAATCCGCAAAGCCACGCGCGGCCCCGGACTGATCGCCGAGCAGTGAGACGGCAACCATGCCCGCCGTCGCATAACCACGTTGCTCGAGTACTTGTGCCACGCTCAAAAAGTTGGGCTCAAGGGAGATCTTGTTGTTGACCACGCCGTGATCGCGGGGGTAGAGGGACGTGAAGAGCGAATAATGCGACGGCCGTGTCATCTGCATGGGGCTCATCGCGGCTTCGAACAACGTGCCCTCCCGCGCGAGTTTTGAAAGGTTCGGCGTTTTTGCGTTGAGGTTGCCATAGGGCTCGATTCGATCGGCCCGCAACGTGTCAATCGTAACTAAGACGATGTTCGGTGTTTGCTGGGGGCTTGGAGCAGGGGCATCACTGCACCCCGCGAAGCCGGCGAACGCGGCAAGGAAGAAGGAAATTGCAGAGACGCGAGCGGTGCGCCGGGGCGTGCAATTGGTCGTGCGCCGGGTCGTGCGCTTTGTGGATCGAAGTCCGGACAAGCAGATGTTCCCTTTCTGATTCGTTCCCTCTTTGCGTCGAACCGGCAAAGTGCAAGCAATGTACGCCAGCCTCGATTTTGAGACGAACCCCGATATTGGTTCGTGCACAGTCAAACGTCGGCGCCGTTCGGGAGAAGTGTTCACGCCTCGTCGCCTCGCGTCTTTTTTCGCGCAACGACTGCAAGCACTGCCAGCAGCGATAGGGATGTCACTCCGGCACCCAGCATGAAGCTTTGCGGCCGGTAGACCAACTCGACCGCGTCGCATCCCTCAGGCACGTTGACGCCGATCAGTCCGTCGCGCTCGGCAAGCGAGGGCTGCGGTGTTCCAGTTACCCGCCAACCCGGGTCGTAGTTGGTGTTGAACTCCAGAAGTCCAGCCGCTCCGTTGGTCTCGACGCGGATGCGATTGGGCGACCAGGAGAGGGCGGTGATCTCCGCTTGACCGCTTACAAAGTAGGTCTCGCCGCGGTAGCCGGCGTCTTGGGTAGAGAGCGCATAGGAGGAGAAGGGGATCGTCTTGAAGGCCCAGCGGACGCCGCGGTTTTCGAGCACTGCGGGGTAGCTCCCGCTCGGCCAGTTCGGGTGAACCTCATAGAGCGCGGTCTCGCGATAGCGCTCGATAAAGGGCGAATAGGCGTAGTGCTGGCGAAAGGGTTCGGGGTTGGCGATGGGAAGAGGGGGGATCGAAAAGGCAACCTTGAAGATGTCGCCGTTTACCATGACAAGGTCGGACGCGACGATGCCAATGATTGCCATGGAAACCAGTGCGCCGCGGCCCGATGCCGCGAGTCGCTCTCGAACCACGCCGAGTCCCGCGCCGGCCAGCAGAGCAATGCAGAGCAAGGTGTAGACGTTGAAGCGGCTCGGCACGCGGAGTTGCGAGAGGCCGGGAAGTTGATGGAGCCAGTGCCAGAGGTCGATCGGCGCGGCGGGCCCGAGACTGATCCACAGAGCGAGCAGGCCGCTGACAAGGAAGGCTGCATTGCGTCGAGTGGCGAAGACGATCGCGGCCGCGACGAGGAACAGCGGGAGCACGCCGACATAACTTCCGACGTTCAGCACATAGGGCATCCATTGCGTTGGATCGTGGCTCTGGGCGCGAGACAGAAACATTTGATTGAGAAGTTCGAGAGCACCGGGTGTGAAGGGCGCCTCATAGAATGGATCCTCGCTGGTCTCACGCGGGTAGCGGCCAATCAACTCGAAAATAGGCATCAGCTTGATCGCGGCAAGCGAAATCGAGACGGCACCGATTGAGGCAAGGCCGAGAAACGGTCGAACGCTCTTCAGCTCGAACGCGCGCACGCCAACATAGAGCGCCAGGAAGACGCCGAAGAAGGCAAATTGATAGGGACCGCCGTCGAGAAAGATCATCGCCAGGCCCAGGCCGCCCAGGCACGCCGTGCGCAGGAGTGGTTTGTCGATGAATGAATTTACAGCGAGCAATACGAAGGGGATCCACGCGAT
>JBLHOB010000363.1:0-4188 GCA_047619425.1 Myxococcota bacterium | reverse complement strand
GGCATCATCACGGAAGGCGATTTCGTGCGACTGGCGATGCCGGCCGGGACATAGCGCATGTCCAAACGGGCTTGGCTCGTAGGCGCGCGAAGAGTCGGGAGGGTCGTCTCAGTGACTCTGGTGCTTTGTGTTGGCGCGATACCTGCTCGCGCCGAGATCGATGCTGCCGCCGTGCGTGTTGAGATGAATGAGATCTACGCGAGCATGCGGGTTTTACTTCCGCTTTCCGTAGACGATGCTGCCTTTCGTAGTGCCGAAAGGCGCGATGAGATTCACGCTGCATTGAAGCGACTTGAGAGGCGCGCGAGCAACGTGAGCATGCACGTCGCGGGCGACGATCAGCGGATGCTGTTTCTTGCCGGCTCGCTTTCGCTAGAAACGACCAAGGCCAAGGAGTACTTCGAGCGGGGCCGCCATACAAACGCCCAGTTTGTGGTTCAGCGGTTGACGGACTTTTGTGTTGCGTGTCATACGCGCATTCCTAGCGCCGCCGATTCACCGCTAGCCGAGGGTTTTGTCAGCGCCGGCGCCCTGGCCAAGTTGGCACCCGCGCAGCGGGCTTCAATTCAGGTTGCAACGCGGCGCTTCGAAGATGCGCTTGAAACTTACGAAGCGCTGTTCGCCTCTCCCGATGTTCGTCCCACTGAGTTACTCAGGCCATTGAGCGAATACTTACGCGTGTCGATCCGCGTGAAGAACGACTTGGCCCGCCCTCGCGAAGTGTTGAAGAAACTCGTTCAGCGCGAAGACGTCTGGACGATGCTTCGCGCGGACGTGGAGGGTTGGATCAGCGCGATCGATGTCTTGATCGACGAAGCTGATGGCCCGCCGTCACTTGCTCGCGCACGCGCTGTGCTTGAGATGGCGCGCATGCGTCTCCCCTTTTCATTGGACAGACGGGCCGGGCTGGTCGAGCAATTCGTTGCCTCCTCCGAGCTGCATCGCTATCTCGAACTCAACGCGGGGCACAGCGGGCCAGCAATCGCTGAGGCGTACTACCTGCTCGGGATGATCGAAGCACAAACAACCTTCGGCACACTCGCGGCCGAGAGCGACTTTTATCTAGAGACGGCTGTTCGAATGGCGCCGACGGGCCCAATCGGGCGGAAGGCCTTCGATCTGTTGGAAGAAAGAACAGTGCTCGGCTGGACGGGCTCGCGGGGAACGCAGATGCCCAACGATGTTCGCGACAAGCTCGAGGCCTTGCGGCTGTTGGTCGACGGAGGTGATGCGTCTGTGCGGGTCTTGGACTGACTGCATGCGACGCCTGCCCCCCCGATAGCGAGGGGCATCGAAAGCAGTGCTTTCGCTGAGTTCAAGGGCGAGCCTTGCTCGGCTTGCGGATTGTGCTCCTCAAATTCAACTACGGCGCAGATTGCGCAAATCATGTTCAGCGATGAACCACCACAACAAACGGAGTGCTCTATTCATGAAAAAGAATGAAAGGATCGATCAGGTCCTCACGCGAGACATCACCACTGTTCACGTCGGTCAAAATGTGAGTGACGTCCGAAAGATCTTTGCCAAGAGCGGCTTTCATCATGTTCCGGTTGTATCGGGAAAAAAGTTGATTGGCATGATTTCGACTTCGGACATCCTGGGCATCAGCGTCGAAGGGGTGGGCAGCGACGAACGCTCGATGGACGCCTATCTGGACCATCAGTTCTCGATCGATGGACTGATGACGAAAGACCTCAAAACTCTCACGACGAAAGCAACCGTCGCCGATGCGGCAGAAGTGCTATCGGATGGGAATTTCCACGCTGTGCCGGTGCTCGACGAAAACGATGACCTTGTTGGCCTCGCCACGTCGACCGATCTGATCCGGTTTCTGAGGGATCTCTTCTAGGTTTCCGCCCGCGCAAGCCTGTCGCAATCTGATGGAATGGGCCTCTCCGTGAGAGCACGAAGGGGCCCAACATCATGATGTCCACGCTTGTCGCGCATCTCTTTTTTGACGCGTTGTTCGCGTGCACGCTTGAGGTAAAGCTCTAGCCATCCTCGCCGGAGTCAATGAACTCCGGAACCAAGCGCCATCACATCCTCAAGCCGACTCCCCTCAACTCGCTGAACCGTAGGCAACGGATGGCTCTTTACTCCGGGCAAGCGAAAGATCAAGAAGCCTCGGTCATGAGAAAACGTTTTGAGCCAATTCGGATGCCCAGGGTCTTCCCGCGACAATACGAAGCGAACACTCCCGTTTGTTTCGCTTTCGACTTCGCTTGAGGTGAGGCTCACGGGGTCTGTTAGGTAGCGGTGGGACTCGTGCCAGAAAGTCGCGCTAGTGAGGTTCCAGTACGTGATTCCGGCTGGCGGTTCGAAGTCGATCACAAGGGCTTCCCCTGTCTCGAGTTCGTAGTACGCCATCTGGTAGTAGTTGTCTTTATTGGCCGCGCTGGCTCCGATCGCGGCCGCGGTACTCGGCACAAAATGGTTGGGCCGTTCGCGCATTTCGGGAAGCAGAGTTCGATGCCATGTTGAACTTACGGTGAGATAGTCGGCGGCCTTTCGTAGCCTGAGGGCGATCTCTTCATCCGAGACCGCTTCGGTGCTTGGCAAAGGATCTCCCGCGGCTTCGATCGTGAAGCTCGCGAGCTTGTCCTTGCTCCGATCTGCGACGTATTGCCGAATGACGATTCCGTTTGCGGTGTCGGGAAGTGCGAGCCAACCACCTGCTTCCTTCGGCTTTTCTTTGCTGAGCCAAAGGACATAGCGTCCGTCCGCAGTCGTGTGCTTGCGAATCTCGTCGTTGTCGAGATAGGCGACGACCTCACTGAACTTTCCTTCGGCTCGTCCGTTCACGGTGATGCTTACATAGGGCACGGTTCCGAGATCACCCGTGAGTTTGTAGTCGAATCTTCCGTCGATTAAGGCCTGGTCATATTCCGCGTCCGGGTTGTAGGCCCCGATGTTCCGGGTGCGCGGATCGTGTTTTGCGAAGAGAGGGTTCCGATAGTCATGATTGAGCGTGTCGTCCGTCGACACCGCAAGGTGTTTCATGATCATGCGAAGCCCCTCGATGGCCTCCTGCTCAGTCTTGGCATCCGCGAGGACCATCTGTTTGACTTCTTCAATTGTGGCTTGCAGCTGTTCGAAGCTCTGGACGCTGTTGAGTTCGCTGTAGCGGCCCTCGTCCTCGGCAAGCCCCGCTACCCATGTGAGTAGGCCCGAGTTGTTCCACTGGGCGCTGTCCGTGGCGGGGGCTGCAGGCGCTTCTGCAGCAGGGGGGTGAGATGTCACGCCGGCGCATCCAGGCATGAAAACTGCCCAAGTGATAAGGGCGATTACACTGAGTCGATGGGACCTGAATAATTCGTCACAGCATTGTTTCATCAATCGTCTCCCGTGAAGGTTCACCGCAAGTCGCCCCGAATAGAAAGAGGGCGGGCTTTGGGGGAACTCTAGTCGGGAGAAAGGGTGATCGAAAGACAGGCAGGCAGGGAAGAACGAACTGGCCTTTGCAGAGCGATCGGTGAAGAACGGGGGGAAGTCATCGAGCGCTGCCTCTGGCACCCCCCATCGAACTGCCGTCGTGGAGAGGCGAGTCGCTCTCCGGCGGCCTAAACTCCCCTCACGCAAAGGGGAGCATCTTGGGTATTCCGGTAGAGGGTCACTGCGACTCGAAGTTCAGTGAGATTCGTGATCTATTCGAGAAGAGCTTCGACGGCGATGAGGAAATTGGCGCTGCGATTTGCTTTGTACTCGACGGCGAGACGGTGATCGATCTTTGGGGCGGTCACTACGACAAAGAGCGCACGCGTCCTTGGGAACGCGACACGATCGTAAACACGTACTCGACCACCAAAGGCATGACGGCAATTTGCGCCCATCAGGCGATCGAGCGTGGGCTCATCGATCTCGACGCACCGGTTGCGAAGTACTGGCCCGAGTTTGCGGCGGCGGGGAAGAGTGAGATCCCGGTGCGTTGGCTGCTTTCACACCAGGCCGGTCTTCCCGCGGTACGCAAGCCGTTGCCCGAAGGCTCGGTGACGAACTGGGATGTCATGTGTGCAGCACTCGCCGAGCAAGAGCCGTGGTGGGAGCCGGGGACGCAACACGGCTATCACGCGCTCACGTTTGGCTTCCTGGTTGGCGAAGTCCTTCGCCGAGCGACGGGCAAGACCGTGGGGGAGTGGTTCCGCGAGAATGTTTCGGGCCCGCTCGACGCGGACTTTCACATCGGTTTTG
>JBLHOB010000362.1:0-4196 GCA_047619425.1 Myxococcota bacterium | reverse complement strand
AGTTCGAAACCCCGCTCTGCCAGATCGTCCGCGATTCCAAAACCGCGCACAACACGCATGGCATTGACGCTCATGATGATACCGGCGCCAACGGGTGCCCAGCTCTCAGCGCGCTCAACGATTTCGCACTCGATCCCCGCGCGCCGCAAGCCAGCTGCGGTCGCGAGGCCGCCGATCCCACCTCCGACAATCAATGCGCGTGAGACGGTCATCGCGCGGCGAGCGTGAACATCAAGTGGCCGCGCGCCTGATTTGGCGCAGCGGGCAACCCACCTCTCGGTGCAATCATTCGCCCACCGCAGGGCGCTCGAAGATCAACGCGTACTTGCGAGCGATGAAGTTGCTATCGGGCCAGGTGATTCGAGTGCCAACTTTTACAAACCCCGATGCCGCGAGTTCTTTTTCGACGTCAACCATTTCAACACCGTGACCGCCTCGCATGTCGAGAATGTATTGGTCGGTAAACCAGTTGAGCCAACGTGTCGGCGGAAAGTCGACGATCACCAGCCGCCCACCCGGCTTGAGAGTCTCGAAGAGGCTCTTACCGAAGACCTCTGGATGCATGATGTGGTGATAGACCGTGCGGAGGTAGATAGCGTCGCAACTTCCCTCTGCGATCCCGGTGGCATCGAATTCGGCCACGACAACCTCGACGCGGCTCGCTTCGGCGTCGGCTACCGCTTCGGCGATCTCTTCGCGCTTTTCCACTTCCATCTCACTGGCGTAAACGCGGCCGGTTTCACCGACTGACGCCGCCAATGCGATCGCAAAATTGCCCTCGCCAGCACCAATGTCTGCGATGACTGAACCCGCGCCAACTTGAAGTGCGTCAGCGAGAAGTCGAACCTCTTCGTCGAACGCAGATTCAGCGCTGGCGACAAAGGGAACGTTGAGCGCCACAAGCGAGATCAGAACACACGCAGAAGACCATTTTTTCATCGTTGACTCCCTTCAAAGCGGGCGTGTTGAAAGAGTCGAGCACAGCCATCGGGCTGCTGCGTCGACAGCAATCTATAGCGCACGAGTCGTTGACCGTTTATCTGCAATTTCAAGCAGCTCGGGGTAGCCGCCAATCCAGTAAATGTTTCGCGGTGCGCCCTCGCCTACCGAACCCGCAGCAACACCACGAAATTCTCGCTGGATTGCTCGCACGCGTCGCGAGTCACCGTCGAGCGCTGCGGCCATCAACAATTCTTTCGCGATAACGTAGCGCTCACCATTTTCTAGATTTTGGTGACGCGAAAGAAAGTTGCGCGCGTAGAGGCTTCGGTAGGGAACAGTCGACTGCTTGGCGCGCAGCAAGTGAATCTGCCCGCTCTCGCCAACGATGATCGCGAACTCGACATGGTCGGGCAGATCGAGAGTCAGCTCGCCGCCCTGCTTGTTGTTGACGATTACGATGTCGGCGTTTGCGAGGACCTCGTCGCGGCCAAGCGAGTGTTGGTAGACGTGCCAGTCGCATCGCCGGTTGTAGGTGTTGATCCCGGCCAGAAAGAAAAGATCTTCGAACTGCTCGTAAGGGGTCTGCTCAAATGTTGCAGCCTCGTCGTCAAACGTCTCGAGATCAAACGTCACACCGGGAAAGGCCTGCCAGGTGAGAGCCAGCGCTTCGTTTGGCGCAAAGCCAATCAGAGCGGTATTGCGATTGTAGTTGCGATGCAGTTCTCGCATCCCGACCGGAGTCTGCTCGTACATTGCACGATCGTCGGCCATCTCGACTTGCTGCTTTACTTCCGCGTACTGCATGGGGCCATCCATGAAGTACGGCGTATCGATCGAACGCGACGTCACCAAGGCATACTGCACACAAGCGAGCAGCACGGCTAAAGCCATGGCGACCCGCCTAGCCTTTACACTCCCGAGTTCCTCAATGCCCTGCACAACCAACAACACTGCCGGGACAATGCTCGCGGCGACGTGGCGGGGCTCTTTCAACGGGTGCAGGATCAAGATCAGCAAGGGCCCCAACAACCAGAGCCACAGCGCCGCACGAGAGCTGCCAAGGTCTGCAAGCCGTGTTGCGCGCATACGTGGCCAGGCCCGCCAAAGGCTCAGCCCCAAGAACGGGGTGAGCAGATACAAGAACGTCTCCCCCACTTCATTGAAGTAGTAAAATACCGACGGCCAGGAGAGCCACTGCGTTGGGCCCATTAGAAACATGAAGGGCAGCGACGTGCTGGCAACCGTGAAGTAATAGCCGAGGGAAGGCGCGAACAAGTTGACGTGAATCGCGATCGCGACCGCGACGGGGACCGCCGCCGCATACACCAGGCGCATCGCGCGATCAAAATCGCCCTTTGCCAATGCGGCGAGAGTTGCCCCTGCGACGGGGAAGATCATGAAGACCGGAAGCGTGAGCTTGGTCATGAAGGCAATCGCAAACACACCGCCGAAGGCGAGCCCCGAAGCGAGATCCATACGTTTCAGCAATCGCAGCCAAAAGGCGTACGTGAGGGCCATCAACGCGGCGAGGGTAAACTCAACATAGAGAGTCCGCGAAAGTCCAAGCAACATTGGCGATGACAGCACCAGCAACGCAACCAAAGGAGCGGGCGTCTTGAACTCGAGTTCGCGACACAGCAAGCGGACAGCAACGAGCATCAACAACATCGCGGCGAAGTTGATCCACAGTGCGGCACGCACACTCGCCTCGATGGCGAAGAGCGGAATGACAAAAAACGGAAAGATCGAAGGGATTTCGAACCGATCGTACGACTCGCGTCCTTCGAACACGGAAAGCGCAAAGTCGAAGTACTGATACGGATCCATCCACGAGAAGAGATCGCGTCCCCGCGCATCAAAATAGAGGTCTACCGCAAACCCGAGCGCCAACGCAGCGAAGCCGAGCATGACGCGTGGCCCTTGCGGCTTTTCAACGTCGAGCATGGGTGGTCAGATTCCTCATTCTGCGCGGGACTGTTGCCCTGCGCGCTTCGGACCAAGTAGCAATCTCGGCGGCACCAAGTCCCGACTCCGAAACTTCACCCACTTGAGAATAGTTAACCCCATTGATCTCGATCGATCAAATCCAACGGAACCTCCCCCGAGTCGACCGACAAGGAGAGCCAACGATGCCTCAACCCACTGAAAGTGAAATGCTTTCCCCGATGCTGTCCTCTAACGACGCACTCGGCGGCAATTGACTTCTCCTACAGCGCCTCCGGTTTTTCAGAGTCATCTTGCATGGCCATGGACGATGGCCGAGTTCGCCGCGCAGAATCAAGACACAGCTGCAGGCTTTGGCTGCGTTTCGACTGTGTCTTCACCAAAGTTCTGGGCGTCTTCAATGACCCGGTACCACTCCCAACGCATGCCGTCGGGCTCACTCGCCCAGACCTTATTTGCCTTGGCGTAGCAACATGTCACTTCGTCTTCGACCAAGGTGTCCATCCCCGCAGCGCGAAGGCGGTCGGTGGCGCTGGTCACCTCTTCGTCTTCGAACACTTCGACACCGAGATGATTCAAGCGCTCGGGTGCATCCGCAGACTCGAACAGCACGAGCTTTAGCGGCGGATCATTGATCACAAAATTCGCGTAGCCGGGTTTTCGCTTGTTGACTTCGACCCCGAACATCTTCGAGTAGAAGTCCACGGCCTGATCGATGTCTTTTACGTTGAGTGCAAGTTGCAGTCGCATACGGGTCTCCAGTGGTTGGTGAGCGCTTGGGTTGAGGGCGCGAAAAATGGTGGGACAGGGAATGGAAGCCTTATGAAATGACGGATGCTCCGCCGCACTCTTCGAGTCCTTGGCAACAGTTCTCTCCGAGGTAGGCCAGCAGTCCATTCATCATCGAAAAATTCGGGCTGTAGATCAGCGTGCGTCCTTCGCGACGACAGTCGACGACCCCGCATGCCTTCAACTCTTTGAGATGAAATGACAGCGTGGCGGCCGGGACACCGAGCGAGTCGGCAATCGTGCCGGCCGAGACGCCCTGCGAACCGGCCCGGACCAGCAGGCGGAACACGTCGAGACGAGTCCCCTGCGCCAGGGCAGCGAGGACGGAGAGAACGGATTTCTTTTCCATATTTCCATTATTGTGGAAATATGGTTCCTGTCAAGTTTTGAACGGAAATAATCGGCAGACCCGGATCACAGCACAGTCACGAATTGCCTGTGAACCCAATGAATTCAACGATCTACGGGCTCCAGTGCCTTCGCTCACCTAACCTCGCTCACCCCAGCGCAACACCAACCGG
>JBLHOB010000361.1:0-4198 GCA_047619425.1 Myxococcota bacterium | reverse complement strand
TCGTCGTTGTACTTGCCACCGGTGTTGATCTGGCTGACGCACTCGACGAGCTTGCCGAGCGGGATGCCGCGCCCGTAGTCCCGCACGGTTATCTGCGAGCCCGCGCGACTGATTTCGATTTTCTTGCCTTCGCCCATGATGAATTCGTCGACCGAGTTGTCGACCACTTCTTTCAACATCACGTAGATGCCGTCGAGCGGATGGTTGCCATCCCCGAGGCGCCCAATGTACATCCCTGTGCGCAAGCGAATGTGCTCGAGCGCATCGAGGGTCTGGATCGCCTTCTCGTCGTATTTGACCGCCTTCTTCGCCATACGAGCTACGCGTTCTCCAAGCACAAATCGAGCGAGCGCAGCCGTCCTACGGCGCGTCACCGGACAATTTATCTGTTTGGGGGGGATTGCGGTACGTACAACGCGAAGAGTGGGCGATCCGCCCTGCCGCTTCAAGAAGTCCAGCCCTCAAAGTTTCGATTTCAGCGTCGGCTTCGCCCCGCGGGTCGATACGAGATTTCGTCCGGGCGCAGCAGTCGGCCCATGCCACCGAATGCCGTGCAGCACATTGCCGCTGCACGTGATGCGAGATGAAGCGACTCGATGGTCGAAAAGTTCATGCACTTGCCCGCCGCGAACGCGCCGTGGAAGACATCACCGGCACCGGTGGTGTCCTTCGCGCGAACACGTCGCGTCGGAATTTCGACGATCTCGCCTGCGACCCATGCCAGGGCCCCCTGCTCGCCGAGGGTCAGCACGGGGCTCCCACCAAACTCTTCTTGCAAGGCAAATAAAGTCTCGGTCGGCGTGCCTCCGTGCCACGCCTCACCAAACTCGCGAGGCAGAATTGGGAAATCCACATGAGGTAGGAGTTCGAGGTAGGCGGGGCGCGGACTGTGAAAATCCCCAACCACCGTTGCTCCAATTTCGTTAGCCCGGCGAACCGCCCGCATGGCCTGCTTGGGGAAATGGCCATCGATCAGCAGCACCGTGTTCTTCGTCAGACCGGATAAATCGAAATCGGGTGCGGACTCTTCGAGACTTCGGCGATCGGGGACTAACAGCCGGCGGTCGCGGGTAGCCTCGTCGACCAGAACCAGAGCCACCGTAGTCGGTTGTTC
This sequence comes from Myxococcota bacterium, assembly GCA_047619425.1. Classification (GTDB taxonomy): domain Bacteria; phylum Myxococcota_A; class UBA9160; order UBA9160; family UBA4427; genus DUBZ01. The sequence goes on along the minus strand of JBLHOB010000361.1, from coordinate 3,084 downwards.
TTCGCTGCGAACCACGCGACGGGTCACCACGCCGTGGCCACGCAGGGCGCTCACGATCTCGCGCCCCTCCGCGTCATCGCCGACCATGCTCAACAGCTCGGTCCGAATGCCGAGGGTCGCTGCTTGTGCGGTGGCCGTCGCCATCATCCCACCCGGCGCAACATGGCGCGTGTGATAGCGAGTGCGAAGCGCGTTCTCGGCGAACCCATCTACGAGATAGGTCTCGTCCATCACACACAACCCAAGCCCAACGACTTTGCGATTCGTCACGTAACGACCCTACCGCGCGAGCCCATCCACCGCGACCGCAGCGGTCGCGCTCGCGAGCATCGATTTCAAATTTCGCGTCAGGCTGTAACTGCGCCAAGTACAATCAAGATTGTCCGCAATTGCTCTCCGATCTCAAATTGGTTTCTCCGATTTAAAGGACTGGGAGTACACGGTGTCCAAAGAGATCAACACAGGGAGTTCGGGGTCGGCCACGGTCGGGCTCGCCCCCATCGGCGCATTGCCCGCCCCTCAGGGTTTGCCTGGAGTCGTGCGGCGCCTTCGGCGATAGTGGAAGCACCAAGCTGCCGCCCGCATTGAAGACGAAGTTGTTGACGCCAGCAGCACGGGCAGCATGACGCGCTTTGCTCTACCAATCGTCGCGCCGATTCTCATCGTGCCCGCCATCTTGATCTACAACGAGCCCGAGAACCACGTCGCCGCAATGAGCATGGTCGCGGGCTCGATCGCAATTCTTTACTCGATAGTGGGCGGAGCGCTTGAGCGCAGCTCTGCGAACCCGTTTTGGGTCGCGTTGGCGAATGCAGTTGTCTACTCGTCAATTATCAGCCTACTCCTTTGGACCTTCAGCACATTTGATCCCCCCCGCGAACACCTGCACTGGGTGATCTTCTTTCTCTACTCTCTGATGATTGCCGCCAACGGACTTTCTGAAGACCCACGCCAACCGGTGATGGCGGGTGCGTTTGCAATTGCGGGCTATGCGATCGTCGTGCTCGCTCTTCGCCCGAGCAACGCGGCGGGAGACTCCGCGATGGCGCTCCGCGTTGCTTCGGAGTTTGAATGGGTCGCCAATTCGGCCAAAGTCGTACTGCTCTGCGGTATTCCCATTGTGGCGGGCTCTTCCGCACAACGCGGTCGCGATTTGCGCCGTTCATCGTTGCGCGACGGCTTAACGGGGCTGCTCAACCGCCATGCTCTCGACCAATGCCTCGAACACCTGGGACAAAGCGCTGAACGCGAGAACCACACACTTACGATCGCGATGATCGACATCGATCACTTCAAGCAGCTTAATGATGAGTACGGTCATCAAGCCGGTGACGACGTGCTACGCGGGGTCGCGGGTTGGTTGCTGCGCGGGTTTCGCGCGACGGACCTTGTCGCTCGATATGGCGGCGAAGAATTCGTCGTCGCCTTTCCCGATACCATCGACCAGAAAATCGACGAGCGCCTCGAAGAGCTGCGAAACGACATTGCCGATTTCGGCTTGCGCGCGAGAGGCAGCGACAAGGCCGTCTCTGTCACCGTGAGCATCGGAGCGGCTCGTTTGCCCGACGACGGGAAGAGCGTGCAGGACGTGCTCGCCATTGCCGATTCGCGCCTCTACGTGGCAAAGAACGGCGGCCGCAATCGCGTCGTACTGCGCTGACCTACCCGCGAGTCCGGCCTACAGGCTTACGTAGCCTCGTCTTCGATCACCTGGCTGAGTTCTTCTTGGGTGGTTCGATCAAGCGCTCCGCTTTTCGTTGCAAGCGCGATCGTTCGCTGTCCCAGCAGTCGGTAGAGAGCCTCGAGGTCGGGCGAAGCTTCCGCCAGCGCCTTGAGGTGCAGCTTGATCGTCAGCACGTCACCGCGTTGAATGGGCCCGGTAAGCGCAGCCTCGGGCCCCATTGTCGCGATGTTGTCCAACGTCGACTGCACCAGAGGGCGAAGTGCTGCCATGCCGGTTTCGCGGTCGATCCCGCTCGCCTCATGCGCCGCGAGTGCAGCATCCATCAAGGCGCACAGGTAGTTGCTCGCCATGACGGCGGCTGCGTGGTAAAGCACCTTGGCGTCGGTCTCGATGCGAACACACTTCGCTCCGATGGCGCCCCCGAGTGCTTCGAGTACTTCGACCGCCCTTGCATCGCCCTCGAGAAAGCAGTGACTCCCGGGCAAGCTCACCAGGGCCGCAGCGACGGTTGGAAAGGTCTGGAGCGGATGAAACGATGCGAGGGCCACCGGCTCCTCTGCGCCGCCTAGAGCACCTAGGCCACGTAGAGGCGAGAGTACGTCGCTTGCAAGCGCGCCCGAGCAATGCACGACGACGCTCCCCGGGTTGAGGCGTGCGCCAGCTACGAGTTCCTCAACCAATGCCGGAATGGCCGAGTCGGAAACCGTCAACAACAAAAGCTCTGACGTGGCGGCGGCTTCAACGGGCGACAGGACCGAAACATCGGGGCCGAGTTCTTTGGCTGCGGCGCGAGAGCGTGCTTCGTTGCGCCCCGCAACAGCATGCACTCGATACCCCGCGTCGCGCGCGAGGGTGGCCAACGCAGTGCCCACTTTCCCCGGGCCGATCACGGACAGTCTTGGGCGTACTGGCGTCACGCTTTGCTCGCCATCCTAAGCTTTCGGAGCCTTGGGCTCGGCAGACTTTTCGTTCTCAGGCTTGCCGTCAGGTTTGTCGTCCGCAACCTCGGCCGGTTGCTTCTCTTTGAAGACCCGCTTTTCGCACATGAGTGCCGTGGTGCGAATCCAATCTCGAATCGAAATCTCGCCGGCGCCGCCACGCTCGGCAGTCAGCAGCAGTTGCTCGAGTTGCGAGTCCGTGATGTCGCGGCGCAGCTCAAACAAGTGGCAGTCGCAATAGCGCGCACACCCGATTGCTCCTTCCTTCTCCTGGCAGGCGTCCATACACGTCTTGCGCAGGCCCAAAATAATCTTCGAGGGATACTGGGCGGATGCGACCGAAACAAACAACTGGGACGCGAGCACGAGCCCCACAACCCACCTCGCCCGGCTTTTCAAGCAGAGGGCTCCGGCACGTATTTCGGCCTGCGCTGATGTCATATTCGTGAGTGAAACGAGGCC
>JBLHOB010000360.1:0-4201 GCA_047619425.1 Myxococcota bacterium | reverse complement strand
CCGGATTCCGGCGCGATAGGTCGCTTCATGGAGGATCGCCCAAAAGACCTGATCTTTGCGATCGATGAAATGCTCGCCGGTCGTTCTGGGCTCGAAATCGACCCCGCCCGCATCGGCGTTTCCGGCCATAGCTTTGGCGGCTGGACCACACTGAATGTTGCGGGAAGTGACCCGCGGATTCGAGCGGCCCTGCCTCTCGCTCCCGCCGGCGGTGCCACACCACTCTCTCCAGGAGGCGTCGCCAACGTGTTGAGTGACGGCTTGGACCTCGCTTGGGAGCGCAGCGTACCGACGCTCTATCTGCTCGCCGAGTTCGACACCCTGCTGCCGCTTGCTGGCATGCGCGATCTTGTCGCTCGCACGCGCGAGCCTCGTATCGCAGTTGTTTTGCGCAACTCCGATCACTTTCACTTCTGTGATCGCGTCGAGCAAACCCACGATATGTTCAGCAAGATCGGTCCGATGCTCGCAAGCGGTGCTTCCGACGCCGAGAGCAAGCGCGAAATCACCGACGCCATTGCGGGCATGAAGAGTTCGACTGAACTTTGCCCGGGTGAGCATGCTTACGCGATGACGTGTGGCCTTGGGCTTGCGCACATGGACGCGCACGTGCGTGACGATGAGCGAGCCATATCACTGCTGCAGGGCGATCTTGTGCAGCTGATGTCAGCGCGCGGTGTTGAAGTCTCGCTGTTGTAGAGACTACGCATTCCGTCTCCGCTAGATCGCGGCGTACTGAAGTTGTTCGATCAACAAGTCTGCGATCGCGCGCACCCGTGGAACATACTGAGTGCTCTTCGCGCAGACGAGATGCATTTCACCGTGGGGCAACGTGATCCCGAGGTCAATCTCGACAAGTTGACTGGTGCTTGCGAGAGGATGATTCGAGCGTTCGAGGATCATCGCGCCAAGCCCCGAAGCCACTGCGCTCTTGAGCACGAGATAGTCGTCGGAAGAAAACGCGGGCGAAAAATTTGGCAGCAAGCGCTCGAGAAACGGCCGCGGTGCGAGATGCAGGTATGGGAAAGCCCAGGTGATCCAGTCGATCTCGTCCGGAGTGGGGCGAGCGGGCAAGGTGGCGACATACTCTGCTGAGCCGAATACCCCGAGGCCGACTTCCGTACTGAAGAGAGTCATCAACTCGGGTTCGCGGGGAGGGCGCGTCCGCACTGCGATGTCGGCTGCGCCTCGGGAGAGGTCGACATGCTCAATGCTGCTGAGCACCTCGATCTGAATCTCGGGAAATTGCTTTCGCGCCATGCCGGCGAAGGGCGCCATGAACTCGACGGCCAGGCCCGGCGGTGCGGCGATACGGACGACGCCCGCGACGGTCGCATCTGCGCCAGCAGCCAACCGGCCAAACTCCCCGGCCCAGCGGGCCATCTGCTCGGCCGCTGGCAAAAGGCGTGCCCCCGCTTCGGTTAGCGATGCGCCCTGTTTTCCGCGACGAAAGAGCTGCGCGCCGACTCGTGCTTCCAAGTCAGCGATTCTGCGACTGATTGTCGGCTGTCCACACTGCAGCGCCCGAGCGGCCGCGCTAAAGCTCTGCCCCTCTGCGACCGCGAGGAACGTCTGAGCGTCTTCCCACGATATATCCATTTATGCATACTAACATGACAATTTAGCCAATTGATATACCAGTTTGAATGGATGAGATTCTTCCTCGAATCAACTTCAACGGAGATCCAAACCATGACCGAACGCATTACCGCACTCGCACTGCTCCGACTTTCCTTCGTCTTCACCCTCACAGCACTGCTCGCGATGGTCACGATCAGTTGCGCCGCCAGTCATCATCCGAGCGGGGTCGGCCAACTCGGCACCCCCGCCTCAAGCGATGCGATGTACGCGGTGCTCGAAGTGCCTGGCCCCATCGTCTTTGAAAAGGTGCTCGCGGCGAACTGGATGGTGGTCCGCAGTGGAATGATCAATCTCGATCACCCTGCGGCCGTTGCTGCGGAGCTTACCGACGGCGACGAACCGATCGAAGTTTACTTCTACGTTTTGCGCCATCCGAAGTTCGGCACGTACATCGTCGACTCGGGCGTAGAGCAAGGCTTTCGCGACGAGGCGTCGAGCGAGCGATTGAGCTGGCTCATCAAGAAGGCCATGAAGATGGACCAAGTTAAGGTCCGCAAGACGACCGGCGAATGGCTTGCCGAAGAGTCTGAACCTCTCGCCGGCGTGCTGATCACGCATCTCCATCTCGATCACATCATGGGACTGCCCGACGTGCCGACAGGAACCCCGATCTTTACCGGGCCAGGCGAAACAACATCGAGTCAATTCCTCAACCTTTTCACCAGCGGCACAACAGATCGGATGCTCGCCGACGTGGGCAACCTGCGCGAATGGCCCTTCGAGGCCGACCCGGCAAACCGGTTCGCCGGCGTACTCGACGTATTCGGCGATGGATCACTTTGGGCGCTGCACGTACCGGGTCACACGCCGGGCAGCACGGCCTTTGTGGTGCGTACGCCAGAAGGGACGCGACTGTTGGTTGGCGACGCGACCCACACGAAATGGGGTTGGGAGAACGGAGTCGAACCCGGCAGCTTCTCATCAGATCCGGCGCAAAGCGCAGTCAGCCTGAAGACTCTGCTCGATCTCGCTGAGCGATTTCCCCAGCTCGATGTCCACCCGGGACACCAAAGTCTTTAAGGTGCCGTGAGGACAGGCGTTCTACCAAAACCTGTCGAGTCCGAATGGAAATGCGCTCGGTTCAGTACGTGCGGCGATTGCAGTCGGGAAGCGCCCCGACTGCAATCGTGGCTACGAGTGGCTTACGACTGCGAGGCGAGCCATTCGTCGTCAGAACCTTCGACGAGGTCGGCACACAACGGCGTGCTGAGGTAACGCTCGCCCGTGTCGGGGAGCATCACGAGCAGCGTGCTGCCCGGCTCCGCTTTGGCGGCCACTTGAAGGGCCGCCGCCAGAGTCGCACCTGAAGATATCCCACAGAAGATTCCCTCTTCGGCGGCCAAGCGCTTTGCGCAGGCAATGGATTCGACGTCGGTAACGGTGACGAGTTGATCGTGGACGTCGGGGTTGAGGACTTCGGGTACAAAGTCCGGTGTCCAGCCCTGAATTTTGTGGGGCTTCCATTCCGCTCCGCCGAGTAGGGACGCTTCCGCGGGCTCGGTTGCGACGATCGTTACGTCAGGGCGTGCGGCTTTGATGACTTCGCCTGCACCGGTCAACGTGCCTCCGGTGCCCCAGCCCGTTACCCAATAGTCGAGTCGGCGATTCGCAAAGTCGCGCAAGATCTCGGGGCCGGTCGTACTGCGGTGATAGCTGGGGTTCGCGGGGTTCGTGAACTGACTTGCCCAGAACCAGCCATGAGTTTCGGCGAGCTCCTTTGCCCTATTTACCATGCCCGTACCGCGCTCGGCAGCAGGCGTCAGGATCACCTTGGCACCGAGTGCGCGCATGATCTGTCGGCGCTCAACCGAGAAGCTCTCCGCCATGGTGGCGACAAAGTGATAGCCCTTTGCGGCGCAGACCATCGCCAATGCGATCCCTGTGTTGCCCGAAGTGGCTTCGACGATGGTTTGCCCCGGCGATAGTACGCCACGTCGCTCCGCGTCCGTGACGATCGCATAGGCGAGGCGGTCTTTTACCGAACCGAGTGGATTGAACGACTCAACCTTGGCGAACATTTCAACGTTCGCAGGAGCGATTTTTTTGAGACGCACCACGGGGGTGTTGCCGATGGTGTCCAGAATGCTGTCGTAAATCATGTTTGTCTTCTCCGTCGATGTTGAGCCGCTGGGCGGACATCGTTCTGTGCGGTCGTTGAGACGTTGCTAGCGGGGTCACGCGGCCGGCGAAGGCTTGCGACCCGTTCTTTGAAGTTGGCGGTTACGATAACAAACGCGATCGAGAGAGCGACCGGATCAGCCCACCTCCAAAAGCGGAGATCGCGGTTTGGGTAGCCCAACGACCAAGGACCAACGAGTACAGAGCACAATGCGCATAAGAAGTTGGGATGATGCGCCTCGCGAGCTGCACGGCAACAAGCGCGCCTACGCTGGGCACTCTCCAAGTGGCCGCAATGGCTTTCTCTTGGCTCAGGCATTGGTAAGCAGTGCCCTCTTAACGCGGCTGCGCCAGGCACGTCACATCGGGTCGGGTGGCAAAGATGTCGGTGTGAGTGATGACGCGGCTCTCGTCTTTGATCTCGGTGACGAAGCGTGTCGTT
>JBLHOB010000359.1:0-4208 GCA_047619425.1 Myxococcota bacterium | reverse complement strand
ATGAAGCCATGGTCGGCGCCCATCAGGCCTTCAAAGCCAAACTCCTCGGCGTGCTGCGCGAGGCCAATCATTTCTTCGGCGGGAAGCCACGGTGCGATCAACCAAAATTTCAACGACTTATCCTCCGACCCCATTGGGCGCAATCACGAGCATTGCGATCGCCAACAGGGCTCCAGTAAATAGCGCACCGTCGACTACTACCGGGACGTAGCGTTCAGTCGTTTGAAAACGGCAAAGCGCGACAAACTCCGCTCCTGCGATGAGCCCCAGAGCCTGAAAGTTACTCGGGGCGACAATTGCGAATGCAATCCCCAAACCCGCGGTCGCAATCGCGGGCCCGAGGCGTCGCCGCGTGGCCGCGTGGTCGGGGTTTTCGACGGCTCGTTTGCGGTCCAGATTGGAAGCCATCATGTTGGCAAGAATCGCGCAGCCAAGTGTCGCACCAACCCAATAGAGCTCGACCGCACTGGGTCGGTTGTCGACCGCAACGGCAACCGGCAAGCCTACGACCACGGCCAACCACGAAAGCGTTAGGTACAGGGTCTTAATCCCGCGCACCTGCTTGAGTCGCCGGTGCAGCAAGCCCAGCCCGAGAACAAGGGCGCAAACTGCGCTGGCCCTCGGCGGCAACATCAAAGCGGCCGCCACACTGATCAGGCCTGCACCCGCCACGATTGCCTGCACTTGTCGCCGATTGCGCATCACAAAGTCACTTCGTCTCGGCGCCAGCGTCCGGTCGCGATCGATGTCGCGCAAACGGTCGATGTTGTAGACGACGAGCGTGCCCGCGCTGGCGAGCACCAAGAGAGCCGGTTCGGGGGCGAGCCCGAATGCGAGACCCGCGGCCGTGGTAAGCGAGCCGGCAACGGCTGCCGCGAGCAGACTTGTGTGCGCGAGCCTATCCAGAGTGCGTGCAAAGGCGCCCGGGCCCAGGGCCTGCTTGGTAGTGGTTTTGCTGGGTTCAGTCGGCATGTCGAGCATCCGGCGCGCGAATCCTGTCGTGCGACTTGGAATGGGAGAAGAAGAGAAAGAAGCGATCGACGCGATTCGATGAGGGAGAACCCATTATGCCTTACGCCCAATTTCGTTGCGAATACCCACGCACCGAATTCCGGCAATGCCAAACCGGTGCGCTACGTTTGAATCTCGCGCGGATTCGAATGGGAAATGCGTGAGGCGAGTGAGATCACCAAGAGGAGCGCAGCGTAGGCACGTGGGAATTCCAGCCATCGTCATGGCAGGTGATCGTGGTGCCGCAAAGGCAATCCACGGCGAAAGCAAGGTGTATCTCGAGGTTGCGGGCCTGCCCATGGTCGCGCGCATCGTGATGACGCTGCAGTTTGTCGCGGAAGTTGACGAGGTTTGGGTAGTTGGCGATAGCAAGCGCCTCGAAGCCGTCTTCTCACAGCCGCAGATCCGCGACCACATCCACAAGCCCTTCACCATTACCGAGCAACACGCGAACCTCTACGAGAACGCCTGGGAAACTTTCAAGCGTACGCTGCCCGGTGCAGGGCCCGAGGGTCGTACGCCAGAAGGTGACGACCTTGACGCCGAGGTCGTTTACCTGTCCGGCGATCTCCCTTTCGCGACTCCCCAGGAGATTTCGCGCTTCATCCTCGACGGTCGTGCGACCGGAGCCGACTACACGCTTGGCCTCGCCAACGAAAACTCGCTCGTCGCCTATCGCCAAGTCGATGCCGAAGGCGAGGGCCTCGACGTTGCCTTCTTCAATTTACGCGACGGCCGCTTGCGTCAGAACAACCTCCATCTTGCAAAGCCCGCACGTATTCTGGGGCGACAGTACGTGCAGGAGATGTACCAGCACCGTCACATGCGCGAGTTCGGCAACATGATCGGGTTGGGGACGAAGCTGCTCTTCAAGGAAGGCGGGATCGCGATCCTGTTCTTTTATTTCATCATGCACTTCGGTGGCTTGGCGGATCGCAAAGGCTGGAAGCGCATGGCGGGCATGATCAGCCGCGGCATTTCGCTCAAGAGAAACGAGTGGGGGATCAGCAAGCTGCTGAAGTGTCACTTTCGTTTTGTCGTCTCCGAGCTCGGTGGCTGCGCGATCGATGTCGATACCGAAGAAGAGTACGACCAGGTCCAGAAGAACTTCGACAAATGGACGGCTCATGAACAAGAGCGCGCCGAAGCGTTGTGGGGCCCGGTGCCGCCGATACTTGCGTCGGGCGACGACTCTTCGTGAGCGCAGCCGGTGTCGCCGGCAAGAACGGAACATTGGTGGTCTTCGCCAAAGACCCGCAGCCCGGGCAAGTGAAGACCCGGATGTGCCCAACGCTTTCGCCACAACGCGCCGCAGACTTTTACTGCGAAATGCTCGCGGACGTGCTCGAAGATAGTGTGCGTGCTTGCGAGCAGTTAGGGCTCATTGGGGTGGTGGCAGTATCGCCAAGCGAGGCTTGCGCGAGTTTTGCCAAGAGGGTGCCGCGCGGGTTTTCCATCGTCGCTCAGCAGGGGCCCGATTTGGGTGCGAGGATGGGCTTTGAAGTCTCTCGCGCGCTTGCGACTGGCAGTAAGCGCGTGGTGCTGCGGGGCAGCGACAACCCGGCTCTTGGTTGCGAAGAGATCGCGTCAGTTTATGAAGCGCTGGCCACTGTGGATCTGGCGGTGAGCCCCGACCTCGATGGCGGCTATGGGGCGATCGGTTTGCGGGTAAGTGCGCACGGTGTGTTCGACCACATCATGAGCACAGCCAGCGTGCTCAGTGAAACACTTGCCCGAGCGACGTCCTTGGGCCTTTCAACATCGACGACACAGGGCAGTTTCGACCTCGACTGCGTCGAAGATCTCTGCACTCTCGCGAGCGAGCGGGCGCGGTTGCCAGAAGGACGTTGTCGTCAAACCCTCGCCTTCGCGGACGCTCACAATCTGTGGCCAACCAACGTCGGCACGCCGTAACAACAACAGCCGCGGCGTTGGTCTGTGCTTGGCCTGCACTTGGCTTGCACTTGGCTAAAGGTCAGACTTCCCAGTTGGCGGTAATGCCAAGCTTTTCCATCTTCGCGTACAGCGTGCGCCTACCGATGCTGAGAGCCCGTGCGGTGGCAGAGCGGTTGCCGTGGCAGCGCTTCAGTGCGCGGGTAATCTGCCATGCCTCTGCATAGTCGAGCCATGTCTTTAGCGATGGTGGCCGGCCCTCGCCCAGAGCGGACGCATGTTCGAGGAAGCGCTTCAATTCTTGCGGGTCGATCGCTTCAGCGTTGCGCAGGGCATTCGGGTGACCGGGGTGAATCTGAACGATCGCGCCACTTTGCGTGCGCTCGCTCATGACGTTGTTTTCCATTCGATCCGGTAGTGCTCGCTGATTCAGTAAGTCATTCATACCCTATCCATCTGCAAATCCCGTTCCCTCTTTTCGAGTCACACGAATCTCAGTGAAAAGCCACCAATTGGTACAACTTGTCTCGCTTTGGCCCGTTTGAGCGCCTTTCTGACAGAGGCACAGGCCAATGGGAGGTTTTGGCTGCTCGCTCGCTGGGCAGTCACTGCTTATACCTTGTGCAGCAATCGGCCCGGTTGGGCGACTGTTGCACTCACTGCAGTAGCACCAAAATCGGGATGGCTCGGTCTGAACACCCACCTTGCTGGTGGGGAAACGATCGTCTGCGAAGCTGCGCAGTGTGATCATCAAAGTCGCTCGTTGAAAGTGATCGCCGCAAAATGGCATTGGTGATTGAGGTAACCGGCCCCGTCGTGGACGTGATAACGTGATCAGGTTCCGCCACTTGGCTAGTCGGCCCCCGCGGAAAACTCGAACGCTCGTCGAGGGATGCAATGAAGAAAGTTGAAGCGATTATCAAGCCTTTCAAGCTGGACGAAGTGAAAGAAGCGTTGCAGCAGATCGGCGTGCAGGGTCTCACGGTTACCGAAGTCAAAGGTTTTGGCCGGCAGAAGGGGCACACGGAGCTTTACCGTGGCGCCGAGTATGTCGTCGACTTCTTGCCGAAGATCAAACTCGAGATCGTCATCACCGACGAGATGGTCGACAAAGCCGTCGAGGCGATCATCGAGGCCGCGAATACCGGCCGTATCGGCGATGGCAAGATTTTCATTCTTCCGCTTGAAGAGTCGATCCGCATTCGCACCGGCGAACGCGGGCCAGACGCCGTCTAGCGGGTTCTCGGCGGGGTGCCTGGCGCGCACTGCCGCCAGCGCGGAAGCCTAGCCTCACGAGGGTCTGC